>CAZOGT010000136.1:0-7216 GCA_964579015.1 uncultured Acidobacteriota bacterium
GCCAACTGAGAGCCGAGGTTTCCATTGAAAACCTGGCCGGGCACAAGCTTCCAACGGCCTATCCTTCGCGCCGCGCCTGGATTCGTTTTACCGTGAGTGACAGGAATGGTGGTGTGGTGTTTGAATCAGGATCCTTTAACCAGGATGGTTCCATCAAGGGTAATGACAATGATTCGGATGCCTCCAGGTTCGAACCTCACTACCTGGAGGTGGACAGCGAAGAAAAAGTACAGATTTATGAAGTGATAATGGCCACCCCTGATGACTCCGTCACCACCGGGCTCCTGGAAGCCGTAAGATACGTGAAGGACAACCGGGTGTTGCCCCTGGGCTTTGACAAGGCCGAAGCTGACCATGATATTGCGGTTCACGGGGCAGCTGAAACAGATGCTGATTTCCAGTCTTCCGGGGACAGGATTACCTACCTGGTGGATGTCGCAGAGGCCGAAGGGCCTTTTAAGGTCAGCGCCGAACTCTGGTATCAGTCAATCGGGTTTCGATGGGCCCGAAACCTTCTCGAGGAAGATGCCGTCGAAATTGACCGGTTTGTTTCATATTATGACTCGATGGCCGCAGGATCCCCGGCTGTCCTGGCCCGTGATTCCAGGCAGTCTCAATAAGGAGTTGTTGGACATGAAAGCAAAAGTCTTGTCTTTTTTATTCTTGATGGTGGTTCTTTTGCCGGCAGCCTGTTCGTCCCAGGTAGCTGAAGACCGGGAGGTGCCGTTTCAGACATATACCATAGACCAGTTTCTGGAGACCACCTCCGTGGGGGGAGGCTTCTTCAACAGCGACGAAACCAGGCTGCTGGTGCATTCCAATGAAACCGGAATCTATAACGCGTACAGCATTGACATTTCCACCGGAGAAAAGACCCCTCTGACACAGTCCGAGACTGAATCGATTTTTGTCATGGGCTATATGCCAGACTCCGAGGCTTTTCTTTATACCGCGGACAAGGGCGGAAATGAGATTAATCACCTTTTTCTTCAGGGTGCTGACGGTAATGTGAAAGAACTGACTGAAGGAGAAGAGACCAGGGAACTGTTCTTCGGGTTTGCCCATGACTTGAAGTCCTTTTTCAGTGGCAATAACGGAAGAGATTCCCGCTTTATGGATGTTTACGAGTGGGACCTGGAGACCCTTGAGCCGGAACTCATTTATGAGAACCAGGACGGGCTGGATTTTTCCGGGCTGAGCCGTGACAAGCGATGGATGACCCTGCAGCGGACCCATAATGACTTTGATTCCGATCTCTACCTGGTAGACCGGGAAGGCAATGGCGGCGGGCCGGAAATGATTTCCATTGAAGAGGGGGAAATCAACCATTATTCTGCAACCTTTACGCCTGACAACTCCACGCTTCTCTACCTGACAGACAGGGACAGCGACTGGCTTTACCTGATGAGCTATGACCTTGAAACCGGGGAGCGCACAGAGGTTTTCCGCCCGGACAAATGGGATGTTTCATATGTCAGTTACAGCCATAACGGGAAATACCGGATCATCGGCGTCAATGAAAATGCGGTGACCAGGCTGATCATAACCGATGTTGAAACCGGCCGGGAACTGGAATTCCCTAATATGCCGGAAGGGGACGTGACCGGAGTGGCATTCAGCAGGAGCGAAAAGCTGATGCGGTTCTACCTGGTAAACGACGACGCCCCGTCGAATCTCTTTCTCTATGACCTGGAAAAAGGCAATCTGAAGCAGCTGACCGACAACCTGAATCCGGATATTGATCAGGGCCACCTGGTGAGTTCCGAGCTGGTAACCATGGAGGCCCGTGACGGCCTTGAATTTTATGGCTACCTTTACAAGCCGATAGAGGCTTCCGCCGGAAACAAGGTTCCGGCTCTACTGATGATTCATGGAGGACCCGGGGGACAGAGCCGTCCCATGTACAATGCATCGAAACAGTTCATGGTCAACCATGGCTACGCAATTTTTGATCTCAACTACCGGGGTTCAAGCGGGTTTGGCCGGACCTTTTCCATGGCGGATGACCAGAAGCACGGAAGGGAGCCTCTCTGGGACTGTATCGATGCCAAAGACTGGCTGAAAGCGAACGTTGACTGGATAGACCCGGACAAGATCGGAATTCTCGGAGGATCCTACGGCGGATACATGGTAATGGCCGCCCTGGCTTTTGAACCTGAAGAGTTTGCCGTGGGCGTGAACCTGTTCGGGGTGACTAATTGGGTGAGGACCCTCAAGAGCATTCCTCCCTGGTGGGAGAGTTTCAAGTTTGCGCTCTACCGTGAACTTGGAAATCCCGAGACCCAGGAAGATATGCTCCGGGAGATTTCTCCCCTTTTTCATGCTGAGAATATCACCAGGCCGGTGATCGTTCTCCAGGGAGCAAATGACCCGAGGGTACTGCAGGTGGAGAGCGACGAAATGGTTGAGGCTGTCAGAAAAAATGGGGGAACTGCTGAATATGTGCTGTTTGATGATGAAGGGCATGGATTCAGCAAAACCGCCAACCAGATCAGGGGCTGGAATGCTGTACTGGAATTCACCGACAAATACCTTAAAGGTGAAACCGGGTGAACTTGAAATGACCTGCCTGGTATTACCGAATCTCCAGCTTGATGTTTCGGCAGGGAAAGGGCTTTCCAGGGAAGCTCCGGACTGGTTTGCCGGAGCCGGGGTCAGTTTCCGCCTGCCGGGTTAGAGACAGGGAAAACCAAAAGAGCATTGTTCATTGTCCTGGCATTCGTGCTTTTTCAAAATCATCAGAAGCCCTTTTTTTGAAAGGTTTTCCTGCAGGATTCTGATTTGTGCGTATAATGGTTGGTAATCAGCAAAGATTGAAGTGATTTTTCTGCAGCCGCTCTTACCCCGCATCCGAGCTGCACAGGTTCGTGGTGCTTGAGGTTTGGAGGAATAGAGATCCAGGCTCACTCCTTTTTTGCGAAATTTAATTTGGAGCCTGGTATCCAAACCAGCACAATTTATCTGTGGAGCTATTATGAATTTTCTTCAATCTAAAGTTAACGAAATACTCCCGGAACTGAAAATCGGGGACAAGAGAGCGAGGATTCCCATTATTCAGGGCGGAATGGGCGTGGGCGTATCTCTTTCAGGACTGGCCACTGCTGTCTCCAGGCAGGGCGCGATCGGGGTCGTAGCCGCCAATGCCATCGGAATGATTGAACCTGATTATTATCAGAATCACATCAGGGCCAATGTCAAGGCGTTGAAAAGCGAACTGCGAAAATGCAGGCAAAACAGCGATGGCCTGATAGGGGTCAACATAATGGTTGCCGTTGACTGCTTCCATCAGCTGCTTAATGCCGCAATCGAGGAGAAGGTGGATTTTCTTTTTCTGGGTGCCGGGCTGCCGGTAAAGAACATTCCGGTTGAAGCTATCAGGGAGGCTGGAATAAAAGTTGTCCCGATTGTCAGTTCAGGCCGAACCGTACGGGTCATCTTCAAGATGTGGGAGAAAAACTACAATGATATCCCGGACGCAGTAGTTGTGGAAGGCCCTGAGGCTGGAGGCCACCTGGGATTCAAGTACGATCAGATTGACGATCCTGACTACAGGCTGGAAAAAATTATCCCGGAAGCGATCGGGGCCCTGAAGGAGTTCGAGGACCGATGGGGCAGGGAGATCCCCGTGATTGCGGCCGGCGGAATATACAGCGGCGAAGATATCTACCGCTTCATCCAGTTGGGTGCCAAAGGAGTTCAGATGGGCACTCGATTCGTGGCAACCGAAGAATGCGATGTGGACATCAGGTTCAAGGAAGCTTATGTCGATTGCCGGGAAGAGGATATCAGGCTTATCAGCAGCCCGGTGGGCATGCCTGGCCGGGCCATTGAGAGCTCCTTTCTTCTGGATGTTGATTCAGGAAAAAAGAAGTTTTTCAGATGCCCTTCCAGATGCCTCCAGAGCTGCGGGGCAATGGAAGCCAAATATTGCATTTCCGAGGCTCTCGATAATGCGAGAAAAGGGGATTTCAGCCAGGGCTTTGCTTTCTGCGGCTCGAATGCGCACCGGGTGGAATCGGTTGTCCCGGTAAAACAGCTTATCAATAGTCTCAGGTTCGAGTATTTCACCGAGTATTTTCTTAATGCTGTGAGAACTGAATATGAAGATACCGCTGAGAAGCTCCGCACCTTGAGGGAAGAGTACAGCTGTGGATTTTTCGATATCTCCCAGGAGAACGAGGCCAGGCTGAGAGAAAGCCTGGAATCCTTTCGCAGAAAAGTGGCCTCTGCCAGGGCGGAATACGATCAGATTTTCGATTCGATAGGGTTCAGTGTTCTCGAAGAGATTGAAGATATCGATTAGGTTGCGCCTGTAACTGCTTTGGCCGGAGATTATGGACACCCAGGCAATAGAACTTTGACCATTCGCGGTCCTTTAAAGGAGTTTAGCCACCCCAACCAGCATCAGGTTATTCTCTTTATTGATTCTTTTTTGTTAGCCCCTGATTTTTCCCTGCACTGCCCAAAAGCGAGATCCAGGACCTTTTTTCGGAAACGGGGTCCATAACGGCTGGGCGGCCCGGGATTCCATAACTATCTGGACCCGCCTGAATGATCTGCATGCGGCAGAGCAAAGGAGCAGGAAGCCCGGACCCCGTTGCGTGAGAGCCGTAATCCGGGCCTCGTGCCTGGAGTTTATTTCAACCTGATCAGGCGAGTCATTATCACGCCTTCAATGTTGAAAATCTTTTCCAGAACTTCTTCGGGGACACCATTCTCGCAGTCAATAATATTGTGGGCAAGTTCGCCGCGGCTCCGGTTAAGCATGTCCACAATATTGATTCTGGATTCAGCCAGGATTGTGGTTATCTGTCCGACCATGTTCGGAACATTCCGGTTGGCAACCAGGATCCTGTTATTGGAAGAGGGTGTCATTTTACATTCAGGAAAATTCACCGAGTTGGTAATATTCCCGTACTCAAGATAGTCGCGGACCTGTTTAACAGCCATTGATGCGCAGTTGTCTTCCGCTTCCGGTGTGGATGCCCCAAGATGGGGGACCGGCAGGACGTTTGGTTCATCAAGCAGGTCTTCATCAGGGAAGTCTGTTACATAGGCCGCGACAGTCCCGTCAGCGAGGGCCGCTTTCAGGTCGGCATTGTTTACCAGCCCTCCCCTTGAGAAGTTGAGGAGGCGGACGCCCCCTTTCATCAGGGAGAATTTTTCGCTGTTGATCAATCCCTTGGTCTTGTCATCAAGGGGAACATGAATGGTAATGTAGTCGGATTCGGATATCAGGGTGTCAAGGCTTACGGCCTTTTGTACCGATCGGGAGAGTCCCCATGCGGAATCAACCGAAATAAAGGGGTCAAAGCCGGATACCTCCATTCCCAGGGATTCGGCGTCATTGGCAACCATTACCCCGATAGCCCCAAGGCCGATGACTCCCAGTTTTTTCCCCCGGATTTCCGGGCCGGAAAACCGGGATTTCTCCTTTTCGACCAGCTTTGGAACCTCCGCCCCTTTGCCGGCAAGGCTTTTCGCCCAGGAAACCCCTTCATAAATGCGCCGGGAAGAAAGGAAAAGAGACATCAGCACCAGTTCTTTAACACTGTTGGCATTGGCGCCGGGAGTGTTGAATACCACAATACCTTTTTCCGTGCATTTCTCAATCGGGATATTGTTGACCCCGGCACCGGCCCTGCCCACGGCTTTGAGTGATTCCGGGATTTTCATGTCATGCATCTTGAAGCTCCGCAACAGGATGCCATCAGGGTTGGGGATCTCCGAGGCGATTTCATAGTTTTCCCGCGGGAAGAGCTCAAGGCCCACCGGCGAGATCTTGTTGAGAGTCTGTATTCTGTACATGATGACCTTCCTTTGATCAGCGGTTTTCAATTTCAAAACGTTTCATGTATTCAACCAGGGCCGAAACTCCCTGGCGGGGCATGGCGTTATAAATGCTGGCTCTCATCCCGCCTACGCTTCGATGTCCTTTCAGGTTGATCATTCCCAGGTTCCCGGCGCCGGCAAGGAATGCCGCGTTGAGTTCATCGGTCGGCAGCACAAAAGGAATGTTCATTATCGAACGGTCCCGGGGCTTGACCGTGGCACTGAAGAGCTCGGAATTGTCGAGAAAATCATAAAGCAGGGCGGCTTTTTCCTCGTTGAGCCTCTGAATCTCGGTGACGCCCCCCAGCTCTTTCAGCCATTCAAAGACCAGCTTGGCAATGTAAATGCTGT
The DNA here is from genome assembly GCA_964579015.1 of uncultured Acidobacteriota bacterium. Taxonomy (GTDB): domain Bacteria; phylum Acidobacteriota; class UBA6911; order RPQK01; family JAPXNP01. Next base: position 6,184 of record CAZOGT010000136.1, read on the forward strand.
AACAGGGAGGGGTGTTGAACAATGATCCGGCCTCGGCATGGGTCTGGTAATTCAACATGGTGGGGGTTATGTCCAGGGCTTTCCCGATCAAGTCCCTGCGGATAACCACTACTGTTACCCCGGCAGGGCCAATGTTTTTCTGGGCGCCCGCGTAGATGCAACCGAACCGGCTGACATCGTATTCCTGGGAGAGGATATTTGAGGACATATCGGCGACCAGGGGAACATCACCGGTGTCAGGGAGCTGGGGATACCTGGTCCCGTAAATAGTGTTGTTGCTGGTAATATGCACGTAGTCCGCTTCCGGATCAAACATTTTCCTGGTCAGTTCAGGAATATAAGAAAAAGTCATATCCTCCGAAGACGCCGTGACATTTACGGTTCCGAATCTTTTGGCCTCGGCAATGGCCTTTTTAGACCAGGCTCCGGTGTTGACATAATCAGCTGTGCCGCTGCCTGTCATCAGGTTCAGGGGGACCATTGCAAACTGGACGGACGCCCCTCCCTGCAGGAAAAGCACAGCATAATTATCAGGAATTCCCATCAGTTCCCTGATAAGCTCTTCCGCGGAATCAATAATGTCCTTGAAGGCCGGAGAACGATGGCTCATTTCCATTACAGAGGTTCCTGTTCCCCGGTAGTCCAGCATTTCACGGGCCGCTGTTTCCAGGACCGGTTCCGGCAAAACCGATGGTCCGGCTGAAAAATTATATACGCGTGCCATATCAATCTCCTTTTTAAATTTGATGTTTAAATGGTTTCAGTTTCCATCAGGAAGAGCCTGGACGAGATGATCCTCAGCTCATTCATAACGTTTATGTTCCGGACAATCACCGTCTCCGGGTCCGGATTCACCACCGTTGGCGCAAAATTGATAATTCCCCTGATCCCTCCCCTGGCAAGGAGTTCAGCCGTTTCCCCGGCAGCTGGTGCGGGAACTGTCAGCAAGGCCAGCTCAATCTGTTTTCTTCTGACAATTTCAGGGATTTCATATGCCGGGAACAGGGGCGTCTTTGTTTTTATTGTTTCCAGC
>CAZOGT010000136.1:7226-7743 GCA_964579015.1 uncultured Acidobacteriota bacterium
TGATGCTCGAATCAAACCCGGCTTCGATTGAAAAAGTATCAGGCCTGAAGCTGCGGTATTCCAGCAGGGCGGAACCCAGCCGCCCAAGTCCGACAACGCATGCCTTCCGTGTTATGGTAAATCCAAGAGATTCCGCCAGGTGAAGCTCCAGGCGCGGAACATCGTACCCTGAACCGGTATCTCCAATCTCCCCCAGGTAATTGAGGTCCTTCCGTATTGTGTGCGCGGGTATTCCAAGGGCCTCTCCAATCCCGGCGGAAGAAATCCGGAGAATCTCTTTTTCTTTCAACTTTATGCAGAATTCGTAAATAAGGCAAAGCCTCTCAATCGTGGATTCCGGCAGTTTTTTAACCATTTGTCTTTACCTGTGAATTATTTCACTATATTATAACAGGACCAGGGCCCGGAAGCAAGCTTCACAGGCCCTTTCCTAAGGGAAAAATGGAAAAATTTATTGCAAACGGTGAAATAATTCACAATAAAAAAGGCAGCAACGAAAAACTGCAAGTGGAATCGA
>CAZOGT010000137.1:0-7720 GCA_964579015.1 uncultured Acidobacteriota bacterium
CCTTTCTTTCATGGACTTAGAATTTTTTGGCTTGGATTTTTGGGGAAACTCCTGATAGTCCTGATATAGAAGGAATTGGCGAGGGTGAAAGCTGCGGCTGAAAGGCTCCGGGCAGGGCCGCGCCACCTCTGCCGGCCTGAATCCCCCGCCTGGTGAAAATGCGAAGTCAGCCCAACCGGAATCCGGTTTTCTGATATATTCTAGTAATATGAATTATCGCAGGCCTGGAAAAACAGCCGCTGTCTCCGGGATTGCCGGAACAGGTGAAAAATCAGATTCGGGTAAGGAATTTTTTTCCAGCTGCATAGAAAGGTGCTGATTAATGTCAGAGAAAAATGAACAGACCCCTGAAGACCTGCAGAGGTTTATGCAGGAAAAAATGGGAAACACCATAAAAATTGATTTGAAGGCCCAGGCCCAGCAGGCTGAAGAGGACCACCGCGCTGCGGAAGACAGGCGTAATAAAGCCCTTGATTTCAGCTACAAGCCGCGTGAGATCAAGGAGTACCTGGACCGTTTTGTCATTCGCCAGGAAGATGCGAAAAAAGTTTTGTCCACAGCCATCTGCGACCATTACCACCATATCCAGAATTGCAGGACCGAGGAAGACTGGAGGGATTATAAAAAGCAGAATATTATATTGATCGGGCCTACGGGTGTCGGCAAAACCTACCTGATCCAGAATATCGCCCGCCTGATCGGGGTCCCTTTTGTCAAAGCTGATGCCACGAAGTATTCTGAAACCGGATACGTGGGCGGAGACGTCGAGGACCTGATCAGGGAACTGGTATCCCAGGCCGACGGCGATATTCAGCTCGCCGAGTACGGAATAGTCTACATCGATGAGATCGACAAGATCGCTTCGAGCACCACTACCTGGGGCAGGGATGTCAGCGGGCACGGCGTCCAGCGCAATCTGCTCAAGCTGATGGAAGAAACCGAAGTGCCTCTCAAGTCCGCCCAGGATGTGATTGGCCAGATGCAGTCCCTAATCCAGTTCCAGACCAAGGGCAGGGTTGACAAAAAAACGATCAACACCCGGAATATCCTGTTCATAGTCAGCGGCGCTTTCAATGGGCTTTCCGAGATAATCAGGAAAAGGATCGGGGCCAAGCAGATTGGTTTCATGCAGGAAAAATCAGGCGGGCGGGAAGAAGAGCTCCTCTTGAACCGGGTACGTTCCGTGGACCTGATCCAGTATGGTTTTGAGGCGGAGTTCACCGGAAGGCTGCCGGTCATTGTTCACTGTACCCATCTCTCATCCGAAGACCTCTTCAACATCATGAAGTATTCGGAAGGATCCATTTTAAAACAGTATAAGAGAGATTTTCTTTCCTATGAGATTGATGTCTATTTTACTGATGACGGCATGAGGGCCCTGGCTGAAAAAGCCTCCCTGGAAAAGACCGGGGCCCGCGGTCTCATGACCGTATGCGAAAGGATCTTCAGGGATTTCAAGTACTTTCTTCCCGATTCAGAGGTCAGGGCTTTTGTGGTTACTGAAAAGCTGGTCTCTGACACTGAAAAAACCCTGGAGGAACTGCTTGCTGATCCATCCAGGGATGCCTCCTGGGTCCTAAAATGGAAGTTTAAAAAGCTTTCCGACATGCTGAAAAGGGAGTTTTCAGTAGGCTTCAAGTTCGAAAAAGGAGCAGCTGAATACCTTTCCAACCTGGCCTCAGAACAGGAAGAGGACATGCTTGATTTCAGTGAAAATTATTTCAGGGAGTATGAACACGCCCTGAACCTGCTGGCCCAGGAGGAAACCGGTTCCGAGTTTGCGCTTGATGGCGAGAATATAAAATCCCTCGGAGAAACCCTGGAGCGATGGATCAAAGACAGTTACAGAAAAAGCAAGGATGAATAGGGTTGAGGGATAGGTTTAGTGTCCCGCTCCGGACTTCTGAACTTAAGGATAGGCAGCCCTGGGATGTCAGGAGGATGGATAATGGGTAGACTGGCGATCAATGGCGGCAGGCCGGTGCGGGAGAAGCCCTTTCCCGGATGGCCGGTTCATGGCGAAGAGGAGAAGGAGGCTCTGCTCCAGGTATTGGAGAGCGGAAAATGGGGAACATTGGGACCCCGGGCCGTGGAGTTCCAGGAAACGTTCGCGGCTTTTGTCGGTGCCCGGCACGGCCTCTCCGTAGCCAATGGAACGGTGTCCCTGGAAATCGCCCTCAGGGCCCTAGGAATCGGCCCGGGTGATGAGGTAATTGTTCCACCCTATACCTTCGTGGCTACCGCATCTTCGGTGCTCACTGCCGGAGCGACCCCGGTGTTCGCTGATATCGATCTGGAGAATTTCAACTGCATGGATCCTTCATCCGTTGAACATGCTGTCACTGCGAGAACCAGGGCGGTCATCCCGGTACATATGGCCGGGTGCCCGGCTGATATGGACCCGCTTCTCACCCTTGCGGGAAAGCACGGATTCCATATCCTGGAAGATTCCGCCCAGGCCCACGGGGCTGAATATAAGGGGCGAAAAGTCGGGAGTATCGGGCATGTCGCTTCCTTCAGTTTCCAGGAAAGCAAGAATCTCTCCGCAGGCGAAGGCGGCATACTGACAACTGATTCCCGGGAGTTATGGGAAAAATGCTGGACTGTCCACAACACCGGCAGGATTCCCGGAGGAGCCTGGTACCAGCACGAGTACCTCGGGTCGAATCACCGGATGACTGAATGGCAGGCTGCGGTTCTTCTCTGCCAGCTGCAGAGGCTTCCGTCCCAGATGGAAATCCGGGAGAGGAACGCCCGTCTGCTCTACCGGTTGCTGGAGGAAATAGACGGCATAAAACTGTTTCCGCTGCGCGGGGATTTCAAGTATGCCTGGCACCTTTTCATGTTCAAGCTGGAGGCAGGGTTGGCCCGGAAGGTGGGGAAGCGCAATTTCGCCGCTGCCCTGGCAGCGGAAGGAATTCCAACTGAACCTGGATATGTGAACCTTGCCGGGCAGAAGCTTTTCCAGGAGGAATCGGTCCGGAAAAGGCTTTCCCGGCCGATAGACTACGCGTCCCTGGATCTTCCCGCCACCAATCAGGCCTGCGAGGTGACTCTCTGGCTTTCCCAGAAGATGCTGCTCGGAGACGAATCCGACATGGCCGACATTGCCGAGGGAGTCAGCAAAGTAGCTGCCCATGCCGGGGAACTTACAGGCAGGGAACCCTGAATCCGGAAGCTGGTTTCCGGACGGCCAGGTTTTGCTGCTCTTTTCTCCTCGATCAAATGAATGTTTGCGAGTAATTTGCGAGTAAAATGAGCAGTGCGGTCAACAAGAAGAGCAGGTAAACCGCGGGTATGCCAACGCCGAGAAAACCAGGAATCACTCTATGAAACATCACGAAAGGATGGCAGGGATCAGGAAATCTCCCCGGCTGGCCTGGGATGTCCTGGTGCGGGGAAGGTACGCCTTTGTTTATGACCAGATGCCGGTGGTTATCAGGAACATGAGCCTCCGAAAAAGGATCAACCTTTTCCTGTCGGGTGCAAACCTGCTCTTCCGCCGGTCAAAGCCCTGGAGCATGCCGCTGCACATGCAGTTTGAGTTGACCAATTACTGCAACCTGAAGTGCCCGGTGTGCCCTGCCGGAATCCGGGCGATCAGGCGAAGACCGCAGAACCTCTCGCCCCGTTTGTTTGCGCGGCTTATCGAGCAGGCAGGCCCCTGCCTGCTTACCGCTTCACTGTGGGGCTGGGGTGAGCCCGCCCTGCATCCGCAGCTGCGGGAGATCCTGAAAATCGCCAGGAAGCGGGGCTTCATGACATTCCTGTCTACTAACGGCCAAAACCTATGTGAAGAGCGGGTAATACGTGCCATCATCGAGCACCCTCCCACCTATCTTATTGTTGCGATTGATGGGTTAACCGACGAAAGCAACAGCGTTTTCAGGGTTGGGTCCCGCCTGGAGCCGGCTTTGGAAGGCGTCCGCAGGCTGGCGGAGCTGAAGAAGGAGCGAAGCACTGAATTGCCGATTCTGCACATGAGGTTCATCGTGATGAAGCATAACCAGCACCAGGTCAGAGACCTGCAGGAATTCGCCCGCAGTCACGGATTCGATTTTCTGACCGTTCGTACGCTGTCCATAATCGATACCGATTCGCCTGATGAGCGACACGGTTCCCTGATTCCGCAGGAAGAGTCCCTGCGCGCTTATCACTATGATGCCGGCGGCCGCATGAAAAAAAAGGATTTTTACTGCCTTGAGCCGTTTTGGTTTCCAACCGTCTTTGCCGATGGGACCGTTGTCTCCTGTGAACAGGACTACAATGCTCAGCTGGCTATGGAGAGAGTGTCGGAGAAAAACGATTTCAAATCAATCTGGAAGAGTAAAAGGGCAAGCGAGGTCAGGAAACAGGTAAGGGATCAGTTCGACAAAATCAGTTTCTGCCGCAATTGCCCGTACCGTGACCGGGAAACCACTGATGTCAGCATTGCCGCTTACCCTATTAACACAAATATTGATTTTGAAAACCTGGTATGAATATGACAAACAAGGCCTTAAGAATAGGGTTGATCGGCTGCGGCAGGGTGGCACACGAGCATCATTTGCCGTCGCTGAAGAGGGTTTCGGGCGCAGAGATCACTGCCGTGGCGGATATTGATCCTGAAAAAGCGGCTTTCCTGGCCCGGGCCCGGGGCATACCAAAATGGTATGTCTCACCTGATGAACTGCTTTCTGACCCGAGTGTCGAGGCTGTCGCCGTCCTGACGCCGACGCCCTCTCATCATGAAATCGGAATGGCTGCTCTGCGGGCCGGGAAACATGTTTTCCTTGAAAAGCCGCTGACCCTGTCGCGCCTTGAGTGCGACCAACTGGTCGATGCCGCGCGGAAATCAGGGTGCAAGACCATGACCTGCTTCAACCTGCGCTGGCATCGGCTGATCCGGAAAGCGAAAACATTTATTGAGTCCGGCCGCCTGGGGGAGATCAAGGCGGTGATGAGCACATATACCCATTGCCGGGATCCCAGGACCGCCCAGCCGTGGCACCGGAAGCTGAGCCTTGGAGGAGGAGTTTCCTATAATGAAAGCGTGCATCATTTCGATCTGTGGAGGTATCTGCTGGGAAAAAATGTGGAGGAGATTTTCGCTTTTCACCAGTCTTCTGATCATTATGAAGATGAAACAAGCTTGATTTCCGCCCGGCTGGAAGACGGAATACTTGCCGGTTCCTTCAACACGTTCCGAACCAGTCCTGCAAGCGTACTGGAGATTGTCGGTTCCAACGGAAGGTTGTGCATAAATCTTTATTGTTTTGATGGCCTCAGCTTTGTGCCCTCCACAGCCTACCCGGGATCGATCTCGCACAGGGTGAAAAGCTCCCTGCAATCGCTTGGGCAGTGCGCCGGCGTCATGTCCGCGATCCGGAGAGGAGGCCTTTTCGCGGAGACTTTTTATTACGCCTGGGATCATTTTGTCCGCTGCGTGGTCGAGGACAGGGAGCCGGAATGCTCATTTGACGACGGCCGCCAGGCTGTCCTGGCCGCTCTGGCTGCTGTGGAGTCGTTCAGCACCGGCAGGAAGACCAGGATTGACGGAGACAACCGGCTGCCGAATTGACGGATACCGAATTTATGGAAAATTTTCCAGATGTTCCAGATGGAAGGGACCAGAAACTCCTGCTCTCGATAGTCATCCCCACCTACAATCGGCCGGAAAGCCTGAAGAGGTGCCTTTCTTCCCTGGCAGGCCTTAACCTGAACGGGAGCAGCGGGGATTTGGAGATTATTGTAGTAGACGATGGTTCCGTGCCGTCCTGCGAATGGGTCGCCGGGGTGCTGCCTCCGGAATGCTGCTGCCTGTTCCTGCGGCAGGAGAACAAAGGGCCCTCCGCAGCCCGCAACCATGGAGCGGTGCATGCCCGCGGCCGCTTTCTCGCCTTTCTGGACGATGACTGCTCTCTGCCGGCTGATTGGTTTGCCAGGGTCAGGCAGAGCCTCGACCCTCAGCGGATGATCGGCGGCACTACCATAAACAGAGCGGCCGGCATTTTCTCAGAGGCCAGCCAGATCCTCATCGATTATCTTTACCAGCACTTTAAACATCAGGGGATCCAGACATGTTTCCTGACCTCTAATAACATGGTTGTTCCCGCCCCTCTTTTCAGGGAATGCGGGGGATTTTCAGAAGCTTTTCCCATTGCAGGGGCCGAGGACCGGGATTTTTGTGCCCGCTGGCTGAGCGGAGGGCATGAGATACTCCATGTCCCGGAAATAGTAGTTGACCACTACCACGCTATGACGTTCACCCAATTTTTCCGCCAGCACTTCAACTATGGATTTGGAGCCTTTATTTTCCATGAAAGCAAAAGGGTCCGCGATGGCGGAAAGATAGAGCTGGAACCGCTGCGTTTCTATTTTGACCTGCTCCTGTTTCCCTTCCGCAAAAAACCAGCTTGTGCCGGAGGAAGGGCATTTACACTATCTTTGTGCATGCTTCTCAGCCAGTTCTGCAATTTCTTCGGATATGCATGGGCGCGTCTTTCCCATTCTTTCCGGATGAAGCGCCTCCTGAAAAGGACAAGCCGCTGACCCTGCAGTTAGATCCTGATGAAATTTTCATAGAATGCGGCCGGGTTGCACTGGTAGGTGACGACCTCTTCTCCCTCGATCTCCACAATCCTGTAGCCCCGGTAATTGGTACCCCAGCTGCCTCCATAATGGCCGTCGAAGATGAAGGGCTTTCCCTCGACATAAATCCTGTTGTCGATATCATGGTCATGTCCGTGAAAGACCGCCCTGATCTTCTCATTCCCGCAGAGGAGCTGTTCCACCTCCCGGCAGTCGATCGAGTGGCGGGTGATCTTTGACTGGGCGATGTGCATGAAAACAAACACTCCCGGGCCGGCACTGTACTTGTTTAGTTCGGACTCCAGCCAGCCTGTGTCGGCGCAGAGGTACTTGCCTTCCGGATTGGAGGTATAGGCAAAGACGAATCCATAGCCGTCCCTTTCAAAGGAATAGTTAGGGGCCATTCCCCAGAAAGAGGTCCAGGCTTCATCCGTCGCCATGTCATGGTTCCCCTTGACTACGTAATAGGGCATGGCCAACCGGTCATAGTAAGTCTTGAGCTCCGGGAGAAATCCAGGATTGTCGTGGATAAGGTCTCCGTTAAAGACCATGAAGTCCAGGCCCTTGCCGGCATGCTCATTATTGATCCAGTCGACCAGTTCATTGTGGAATCTTTTGTAATCAGTCTCTTCCTGCCCGAAGTGGCCGTCTGAGGCAATGGCGAAACGCAGTCCCGGCCTTGGGGCATCCTGCCCGGCCTCCGCAACCCGAAGGCCGGATATCCGGGCGGCGGCCGCCCCTGATCCCAGAGTAACGAGAAAACTCCTGCGGTCAGTCTTGTCTTTCATGTCCACAATATATCAAAAGTCTCCCGGGGCAAGCGTCATTTCCCGGGGGTTTTGGCAATCAAAAGCCCGCCTCGTCCTCTACCGGGCGGCGATCCCGAAGCAATCAGGAGTTTCCCCAAAAACTCAGACCAAAAACTTATAAGTCATTTAAAGAAAGGAAGTAACGGAGAACTGGAAGTGGAATCTATGGCAAAACTGAAAAATGGGGTAACTTTTTGCTTAAAAAAAGGGTCCCAATCGTCCTCAACCGAACATTCTCAAAGAATCTCCTCCAATCATCACTGGTCTCTCTTTATTTCATCTCGCGGTCGGGGTCGGTATCGCTATCGGGGTCGAATCCCGGCCAGCAGCCTGGGCCTCAA
>CAZOGT010000138.1:0-7706 GCA_964579015.1 uncultured Acidobacteriota bacterium
TACCCCGAATACAGCCTGCGCAGCTATTACCTGGCCTTTCCCCTTTTTATAATGGGAATGGCAGGAGTGGTCACGGTTGATGACCTGACTATCGGATTCACCGTTTCCTGGCAGCTTATGACGATAGCCTCCTATCTCCTGGTCCGCTTCGAATACCGGAAACCGGGAATTGTAAAAAATGCGAACAAGTATTTGGTTCTAATGGAAATAGCCTGGCTGGCGATTATCGGCGGGGTTATGCTTTCCGGTGCAACCACACTGGGTGCCTCGCTGCATGACATCACTGCCGCCCTGGCTGAAACAGGTCCTGTTACCGCGACCCTTTTCTACGGCTTACTCTTTTTCGGGTTCGGGATGAAGGCCGGCGTCTTTCCTCTGGGTCAGCTCTGGCTTCCGGATGCCCATTCCATTGCGCCATCCCCAATCAGCGCGCTCCTGAGCGGTGTCATGCTGAAAACCGGGATCTACGGGATTATCCGGACCTTTTTCTGGATGGTCCCTGGGGCTGATTCCCCGGGCCAGGTCATGAATGGCCTGCTGTGGGGTGGAATCATAGCTTCTTTCGGGGTCGTGACCCTTTTCATCGGGACGGTCCAGTCGATGAAGCAGAGTGACGGAAAAAGACTGCTCGCCTACAGTTCGATCGGCCAGCTTGGATATATCATTTTTGCCATTGGGGCCTCCCTGTTCCTGCTGCATACTGACAGTGAATCCCTCCAGCTGCTGGCCCTCGTTGCCATCCTTGGAGCCGTCTATCACGTCCTGAATCATGCCATATTCAAGGGTCTGCTCTTTTTGACCAGCGGCTCCGTTCTTTACGCGACCGGAATTAAAGACTTGAATCGCCTCGGAGGCCTGCTGAAACTAATGCCGGTCAGTGCGGTTGCCGCCGGGATCGCCTCCCTCTCCATCGCCGGAGTTCCGCCGTTCAGCGGATTCAGCAGTAAATGGACCATAATCTCCTCAAGCTTGCTTGCCGGAAGTGAAGTAGTTTTCCTGGTTATTTTCGGTATCATAGCCCTGTTTACCAGCGCTATTACTTTAAGCTGCTACGTGAAGTTTTTCGGAATGACCTTCACCTCGGCCGGTGCAGAGTGGATCAAGGACCGGGAGATCAGGGAAGTCCCCGGATCCATGCTGCTGCCGAAGATCATCCTGACGCTGCTCTGTATCATCCAGGGCCTTCTTCCGGCCTTTTATTATTCGCTGCTGATCGGAATTTTCACAAAATCCACCGGCTCGACACTGAGCGCGGGGTTTTCCCGGCTTGATCAGGTTACACAGCTCTCTTCTAAAGGCCTGATGGGAGTCAGCCTGACCCTGCAGGGCGTTGTGTCCAGTACGGCTGTACCTTTGGTGATCCTGCTGGTTATTTCCCTGGCAATGGGGACCGCGATCCTGCTCCGGAAGTCCGGAGGTTCCAAATCGCGGATTGCCCCCACCTGGCTTTGCGGGTACCAGGATTTGAACCAGAACAATGTCTACATCGACAGAAACATGTTTGCTTCTGTCCGGAAGATCTTCTACTGGACCGGGGGGAACGAAAAATAGAAGCGTTGAGAAAGAGGACTAAAATGCCTAGAGCAGACCAGATAATAGAAAGCCTGAAAAGCGGCCTCGCTGAAGCCATCATCGGGATCGACAGGCCTATTGAAAACCGGATTCTCGTGGACGTGAAAAAAGAGACAATCCGCGCGGTTTCCAACAGGGTTATTGAAATCGGCGGCCGCTACCAGGTCAGCATCGGTTATGACAACATCAGGAGGGACGGCACCCTTGGAATGATTCACGCCTTTGTGTTCGACCGGGACAACGTGTTCCTCAAGATCAGGACCTTCGTGCCTGAAGAAGACCCGGTCCTGGAGTCCATCACCCCTGATATTCCGAACGCGGGTTGGTCTGAAAGGGAGTTCCAGGACCTGCTTGGGTTCAGGTTTGAAGGGCACCCCAAGCCAAAGCGCCTGATTCTCGCCGATGATTTTCCCGATGGGATTTATCCCCTGCGGACTGAGATTCCCTGGAACCTGATGCCCCCGCCGGCTGAGGACGTCGCCTACCAGCTGGACGAGGTGCCGGAAGGGTGCTCAGTGGTTCCAATCGGGCCGTTTCATCCTACGCTGCATGAGCCGGAGCATTTTGCCGTCTATGTCGACGGAGAAACCGTCAAGGGTTGTGACTACCGGGGGTTCATGACCCACAGGGGCATTGAAAAACTGTGCCAGACCCAGGTTACCTATAATGAGATCCCTTTTATTGCCGAGCGGATTTGCGGTATCTGCGGCTCGGTACATGCCACTGCCTACAGCCAGGCGGTTGAAATGGCCGCGGGGATTGAGATTTCCAGGAGGGCCGAGTATATACGGACCCTGATGCTGGAGATTGAACGTCTCCATTCCCACCTCCTCTGGATAGGGGTGGCCGGGCACCTGATCGGTTTCGATACGGTTTTTATGCAGGCCTGGAGAATCAGGGAGCCGATAATGTGGCTGGCGGAGAGACTGACCGGAAACCGCAAGACCTACGGCATGGTGGTAGTAGGCGGTGTTCGCAGGGATATCACCCCGGAAATCAGTGCGGACATTCTCCAGGTAATCAACAAGGTGGAGGAAGAGACCCATATCGTGGAGAAAGCCGTACTGGGGGATTCCTCGATTCACAGGAGGACCCGCAAGGTAGGCTGGATCTCCCGGGAAGACACCATAAAATGGAGCCTTGTCGGACCGGTCGCCAGGGCCCGGGGGTATGACATCGATGCCCGGAGAGACCTCCCCTATGCTGCCTATGACGATATGGAATTCAAGGTCCCGGTGGTCAATGACGGGGATGTCTGGGGCACCCTGGTTGTCAGGATCCTGGAAATATATGAAGCCGTGAGCATCATTCGGCAGGTACTGAAAAACCTCCCGGACGGCCCGATTCTCAATGAGCTGGACCAGCCGATAACTCCCATGAGGCATGGTATTTCCTCAGTGGAAGCACCCAGGGGAGAATCAGTGCATTACGTTATTACCGGGGATGAGAACAAGCCGGAACGGTGGAGGGTAAGAGCCCCGACCTATCCTAACCTCCAGGGGATACCGATGATGCTCCTGAATAATGAACTGGCTGATGTTCCGATCATTATCGGCAGTATTGATCCCTGTTTTTCGTGCACTGACCGTGTCAGCGTTGTTGATATCAGGTCAGGAGACGTGAATGTAATGAATAAGGCGGAATTCGAGAATATGTCTCGAAAAAAGTAATGGAGTGAGAGATGGATTTCCTGCTGATCATTATCAACATAATCATTTTTCTGTTGGCAGCACCCCTTTTCGAGGGTGTTGTAAGGAAAATCACGGCAAAGGTCCAGTCCAGGAAAGGGCCTCCGGTGATCCAGCCTTATTACGATATTGTAAAGCTGCTGGGCAAGGAGAATGTTACGGCCGGGAACTGGGCCTTCGGGTTTGCCCCGGTCATGGCCCTCAGTTCGATTCTGGCTGCCATCGCGTTTCTTCCTTTTGCCCACCGGGCAACCGCCCTTACCGAATACGCTGACGTCATTACGGTGATTTACCTGCTGACCCTGGGGGGAGTTTCAGTATTGCTTGGAGCTCTTTCCAGCCGGAACATTTACGCGGCTATCGGGGCCAGTCGTGAAATGGTGACCATGATAATGGTGGAGCCCGTGCTGGCCATGACCTTCATCCTGGGGGCCGTCAGGGTAAAAAGCCTTACCCTGGACCAGTCGATGTTTCACGTTTCCGAGCAGGGTTACATCATTTCAGTCGTTATAATGCTTTTCCTGTACCTGGCCGCGCTCCAGGCCTTCGTGGGGAGGCAGCCTTTTGATCTATCGGAAGCCGAGACCGAGATCATCGAAGGGCCTTTCATTGAATACAGCGGGCCGAATCTCGCGATGTTCAAGCTGTACATAATGCTCAAGCAGATGTTCTACGCTGCGCTGTTCGTGGGTGTCTTCATTCCGTTCAGTATTGGGATCTATGCCCTTGACGCCGTGGTCCATCTATTGATGATTTCGGTGATTTACCTGGTCATAGCCCTGGTGGGCTCAACCAATCCGAGGTTCAGGATCGACCAGGCAGTCAAGTATTATGCCGTCCTCATTGCCGGAGCCCTGCTGGCCGTGGGGATGTCGGTTTATGGAATCTAATTCCTTGTGGAGAGGTGAAACAACGTGTGGTTAACAAGTAAGATCAAGCAGGTCCTGATGGTATTGAAACCGGGAGTTGTAACCCTCCCGTATCCTTTTGAGCCGAGGCCGGTACCGGAAAACTACCGGGGGCAGCCTCACTGGGACCATAACAAATGTATTGGATGCGGAGGCTGCGCGGCCCACTGCAGCGCCAGGACCATTTTTATTCGCGACATCTGCCAGGAAGTCCGGGTACTTCTCTACGATTCTTCCAGGTGCACCTATTGCGGACGCTGCGCCGATGTCTGCCCCGAGGATGCCATTGTGATGAGCGGTGAATTCGAAATGGCCACTGACAGCAGGGAAGACCTTACTGAACGACTTGAACTGTTCATGCTGACCTGCCAGCGGTGCGGACGCTGTTTTGACATGGAGGTTTCCAACCAGCTCGACAAGCTGGGACCGCACGGGTTCAGGTATGACAACCTGGAACAACGTATCGTAACCAATCGGTTTTCCGACCATCATGATACAAAGGTTTTGAAGGAAACTGAAATTTTTGAGAGACCAACGAAGGTTAAGGAATAAATAGTTATGTTTTCCAAGCTGGCTGAAAAAGCGTTTAAACATTCGTTATGGATTTACCACTGTAACTCCGGAGCCTGCAACGGCTGCGACATTGAGATCCTCAACGTTCTCACCCCTTATTACGACGTGGAGAGGTTTGGCATTAAACTGGTTGGTTCGCCCAGGCATGCAGACGTGATGCTCATTTCAGGAGCCGTCACCCGGCCGACGCTGCCCCTGGTAAAGAAGGCTTATGAAGCAATGCCTGACCCCAAGCTGGTGTTTGCGATCGGCTCCTGCGGGACCGGAGGAGGATGCTGGTTTGACACTTATAACGTCACCGGAGGAGCGGCAACGGCCGTGCCGGTCGACTATTATATTCCCGGATGCCCGCCCCGTCCCGAGGCTATTGTCTACGGGGTGGCCCTGGCCCTGGGCCTGGTCGAAAAACAGGCCTCCCCCATCGAAATGAAACAGGTTGAATTTCCTATCGATTCCTATGAGCGCAACAAGGCCTGGGAAGAAAGAAACGTGATCTACAAGCTGCTGGATGAGTGAACACCCAGCTTCGAAAGATTGAGAAAGTCGCCGTTATGCCAAAAAAAATATTGTTAGTCGATGATGACGTGGACCTGGTTGAATCCATAGCCCAGGCCCTCTCCTTTCACGGCTTTGAAATAGCCACCGCCTATAGCGGGAAGGACGGATTGAAAGAACTCCTGGAATTCGAGCCTGATCTTATTGTCCTGGATGTCATGATGGAGAATGATACGGCAGGTTTCGAGGTCGCCAGCCAGATACGAAACAAAAGGACCCAGTCCAGGTATTCGAAATTCTCGGATGTCCCGATTATCCTGCTGACTGCGATCAACCAGGTTACAAATTCCAGGTTTTCACTTAATGAAGCCCAGAGTTTTCTTCCTGAAATCAGTGACTTCATAACGAAACCCTTTAAAATTGATGACTTGATCGACAGGATAAATGCCATCCTGGAAGGCCGGTAAACAGGCAGACTTGCAACCGGATAATCGGCAGATCAGCACGGCCGGATGCTCCGGTCCGGGCAAAAGGAACGCTGAACCGGGAAGCGGGCTGCGGGAATCAGGGGACGGGAAGCGCCTCAAGTTAATACAGGCTTGAAGGCCAGGGGGAACCACCCGTAGCCGGTAATCCGGCAGGCGGATGAACAATGAAAATTAATCTGCGAGTAAAACTTACTCTTAGTTTTATCCTGGTTGTCCTGCTTACCGGAACCCTGTCAATTATTATCGGTTTCAACCTGATCATGGACAAACTGGTCGGGCAGGCCCAGAGCACGGTTCTCAGCCATATTAATACCGCCCAGCTGATCTACGCCGATGACATTGACTTTTTGAACCTGCAAGTTAATCGTCTTTCAGTTTCTGAAGAATTCGTGAAGGCGTTTCTCGCCGGCGACCGGGAGACCATTCAGGAGATTGTCAGCTCCCGGAGGGAAGAGCTGGACCTCGATATCCTCAATGTCACCAACTCCGGCGGCAGAATCATGGCCCGGGGAAGGAACCCTGATTTTTACGGGGATTCGGTGATTGGAGATGTTTACGTAAAAATGACGCTCCAGGAAAATCGACCCTTTTCCGGAAGCGGAATTTTTCAGCAGACATACCTGCAGAAGGAAGGCCCGGACCTTGGAGGGCAAGCCATTATCAGGATTGTGGAGACGCCACGCTCAAGGGGGGAAAAACGGCTGATTGAAGACCGCGGCCTGGTGCAGGTCGCGACTTCCCCGGTTATTCACGAGGGGAAGGTCATTGGACTGGTCTACGGGGCAAACCTGATCAACAACAACTTTGAATTCGTTGACAGGGTTCAGCGGCTTGTTTATGAGAATGAAGATTATGAAACAGCTGACGCCGGTAATGTAACGATCTTCCTGGATGACGTGAGGGTCTCCACCAACGTCAGGGACGCGGGCAGGAACAGGGCTCTTGGGACCCTGGCTTCAGAGGAGGTTTACGAAACGGTGGTCCGGAATGGCGAAACCTGGCTGGGAAGGGCCTTTGTCGTCAACCAGTGGTACATTTCCGCCTATCGCCCGATCAGGGACCTGGAAGACAACGTAATCGGCATGTTGTACGTGGGTATTCAGGAAAAACTTTTCCAGGATATCAACCGCCAGACCCTCCTGTTTTATATCCTGATGATCCTTGCCGGATCAGTCCTGGCCCTGCTCCTTTCACTCTATTTTATCAAGAAGATCCTGACCCCCTATAAAACCCTGATTGACTCCTCAAAACAGCTGGCCAGGGGAAGTTATATAAAAGTTGATATAGATTCCAGGGACGAAGTGGGCGACCTTGCCAGGGCCTACAATAAAATGATCTCTGCCATCAGGGAAAGAGACGAAAAGCTGCGGGAACAGACAGAACAGCAGCTCGGGCAGTCCGAAAAACTGGCCTCGCTCGGCAGGCTCGCTTCAGGAATTGCCCACGAAATAAATAATCCGTTGACCGGTATCCTCACCTACAGCTCCATGCTTCTTGAGGATTTTAAGGGAACGGAGTTTGAAGAAGACCTGCAGACCATCGTGGACGAGACTATGCGGTGCAGGAAAATCGTAAAGGGCGTCCTGGAATTTGCCCGGGAAACCAAACTGGAGAAGGAAAAAGCGAATGTCAACGAGGCCCTCAGGCAGGCCCTGTCGCTCTTGGAGAGGCACTACAATTTCCATAATATCGAGATAACCCTGAACCTCGATGAAAAGATCCCTGAAATCATGCTGGACCTTAACCTTATGAGGTCGGTTTTCAATAACCTGTCCGTAAATGCGGCTGACGCAATGCCCGAGGGAGGAAAGCTGATTGTCTCCACCCGCTTTTCGGCGAAGAGCCAGCTGATTACAGTCGACTTTACTGATACGGGAATCGGAATCCCCCCTGAGAACCTCCCGAAGATTTTTGATCCCTTTTTCACCACCAAGGAGCCGGGCAAGGGCACCGGCCTGGGAATGGCTGTGACCTACGGAATA
>CAZOGT010000139.1:0-7690 GCA_964579015.1 uncultured Acidobacteriota bacterium
CCGGAATTTATCACAGTTTTTTTTAAAAGTATAGAAGGGACAGCCATCAATTTGATGCGTCTACAAAGTCGGGCCGGCATAATGACTATCCGGTCCAGCAACGCCTTCTCTTTCTCCGAATTTATTGCATCTCGCGGTCGGGGTCGGTATCGCTATCGGGGTCGATTCCCCCCGGTTTTCCGGACCCCAAAGATTCAGGGCCGGCTCATCATTTTTTCGATACCGATACCGACGCCGACTCCGCCCCCGATGGAAAATCCTTCTCATCCGCGAAAAATGGGGAAACTCCCTGGGGAGGCAACCTCTTAACCCGCATTTCTCACCAGCTTACTACTGCGCTACGAAAACCGGTGATAAACGCGGGTTGACAGGAGGGATGGAGCAGTATCCAGCTGCCCTCGCCCGCAGGCGGCGTCAATCAACATTCGAATTTGAATCTTTGATTTGACAATGCGCCCTGCCATAGGTTAAATTACACTCCGACAGGTTAATGTTATGCACATTGCAGAAATTCTCGTAGTAGTAGTAGTAGTACTCCTTATTGGCCCGCAGGTTTGCCGGGAGCAGGAGGCGTGCGTAACAGCATAACCCGCCAAACCTTTAAAAAACCAGACAGCCTCCAGGAAACTGGAGGCTTTTTTTTTGGGGGGAATTTGTCAAAACGTTTTTGATGGTTCCTGGAATATTAATATGAACAGACTGGAGAGGAACGTAATGCGATCTGACACCATTAAAAAAGGATTCGAGAGGGCTCCTCACAGGTCCCTGCTGAAAGCAACCGGAGTCACCGATGACGACATGAACAAGCCTTTCATCGCCATTTGCAACAGCTACATTGATATCATTCCCGGACACGTACACCTGCAGGGATATGGAAGAGCTGTGAAGGAAGCGGTACGCAGGGCCGGAGGGGTACCCTTTGAATTCAACACCATTGGCGTAGATGACGGTATTGCCATGGGGCATTCCGGGATGAATTACTCTCTTCCCAGCCGTGAGCTGATTGCTGATTCAGTTGAAACCGTTGTCAGGGCTCATGCTTTTGACGGCATGATATGCATACCAAACTGCGACAAGATTGTACCAGGCATGCTCATGGGAGCACTGAGAATTGATGTCCCTACAATTTTCCTCAGCGGCGGCCCCATGGCCGCGGGAAAGACTCCGGACGGCCGAACTGTTGACCTTATAAGTGTGTTTGAGGGTGTCGGGGCCTATCAGGCGGGCAAGATCTCTGACGAGGAACTTAAGACCCTCGAAGATTACGGGTGCCCTTCCTGCGGGTCATGTTCCGGAATGTTCACGGCCAACAGCATGAACTGCCTGATGGAGGCAATCGGGCTGGCGCTCCCCTACAATGGATCAGCGCTGGCTGAAACTCCGGAACGGTATGAGCTTGCCGAAAAGGCGGCCCTGCAGATCATGTATCTGGTGGAACACGGCATTACTCCCCGGCAAATAGTCACCATCGATTCAATAGATGACGCATTTGCCCTGGACATGGCCATGGGTGGAAGCACCAACACGGTCCTGCACACCCTGGCAGCGGCATTTGAGGCTGATATTGACTATGACCTCAACAGGATCAATGAAGTAGCCCGGCGGGTTCCCCATATCTGCAAGGTCAGCCCCTCCGGGAAATGGCACATGGAAGATGTGCACCGGGCCGGAGGAATCCCCGCGATACTCAGGGAAATCAGCCGCAAACCGGGGACCCTGCACCTGGACAGGATCACGGTCACCGGAAAGACCATGGGCGAAAATATTGCCGACAAGGAAATCATGGATTCCGAGGTGATAATGACCTGTGAAAACGCCTATTCCCAGGAAGGGGGCCTGGCTATACTCTTCGGAAACCTGGCGCCTGAAGGAGCCGTGGTAAAGACCGCCGGGGTCAGGGGATCCCTGCAGCACAGGGGCCCTGCCGTGATCTTCGAGAGCGAGGAAAGTGCTTCCGAGGGAATCAGTAACAGGGAGGTCAAGCCAGGGGATGTGGCCGTAATCCGCTACGAAGGGCCCAGGGGAGGGCCCGGGATGCAGGAAATGCTTGGACCGACATCCCAGATCCAGGGCATGGGGCTGGGCGCTTCCGTTGCCCTTATCACGGACGGACGCTTCTCCGGGGGAAGCCACGGAATGTCAATCGGGCATGTAAGCCCAGAAGCGGCGGCCCGGGGGCCGATCGCCGCCCTGGAAAACGGTGACATGATAAATATAGACCTGGAAGCCAGGACACTTGATGTAGAGCTTTCAGAGGAAGAGATAGAAGCAAGGCTGAAACGTCTGCCTGCATTCAAGGTACAAACCGACAGCCGCTGGCTGAGGCGGTATTCCAGGCTCGTCAGCAGCGCCGGTACAGGCGCTGTGATTCCGGACTAGCCTGTTATCCGCAACCCATGTACCGCGAACCGGCATGCCGCCTTAACAGTGTCAGTAAGATAAATAATTGTTCAATCAGAAGCTTTATTCGCTTCGGCGGCATACTGGAATTGATGATTTTTTATAGATGGAGACATTATTATGAAGTTGACAGGAGCTGAAATTGTCTGGGAGTGCGTGCTCAGGGAGGGTACCGACCTGATATTCGGGTATCCGGGTGGGGCCGCACTGCCTCTCTATGACGCGCTGACCAGGTATCCACAGATAAAACATGTCCTGGTAAGGCATGAACAGGGGGCCTCCCACATGGCTGACGGGTTTGCCAGGGCTTCGGGAAAGGTAGGGGTCGCCATCGCTACGAGCGGACCCGGGGCCACCAACCTGGTAACCGGGATAGCTACCGCAATGCTGGATTCCTCCCCAACGGTGTTCATAACCGGACAGGTCCCCAGTTCAGTCATTGGAACGGATGCCTTCCAGGAGGTTGACATCACCGGTATCACCCTGCCGATCACCAAGCATAACTACCTGGTGACCGATGCGGAGGAACTTGCCCCGACGATCCGGGAAGCCTTTCACCTGGCCCGCTCCGGAAGACCGGGCCCCGTACTGGTGGACATACCAAAAGACATCCAAACCGATATCGCGGAATTCGTGTATCCCGAGAGCCCGATAGTCATGCCGAACAGGCCCAGGGAAAACGGCAGCCTGAAAGAAGCTGTCGGTGAAATGGTCAGGATGGTTGCGGAAGCCCGGAGGCCGGTGATCCTGGCTGGACAGGGAATCCTCCTTTCCGAAGCACAAGATGAACTTAGAGCCTTTGCTGAAAAAGCCTCCATTCCGGTAACACCCACCCTGCTCGGCAAAGGGGTGCTGCCTGACAGCCATGAGCTGAACCTGAGAATGATGGGCATGCATGGAGAGCCCCAGGCCAACCTGGCTATCCAGAAAGCGGATCTCCTGATTGCCCTGGGTATGAGGTTTGATGACCGGGTTACAGGCAATCTCAATGAGTATGCACCTGATGCAAAAAAAATCCACGTGGACATCGACGCCTCTGAGATCAATAAGAATGTCAGGGTAGAGCTGGGGATAGTGGGTGACCTGAAAAAGGTCCTGTCCATGGCGACAGAAGCAATGCCCGAAAAAAACCACCTTCCCTGGATGGAGATGCTCAATGAATGGCGCAGCGAATCGAGCAAGAGGGACATTTACCACATGGATCCCAAGGGAAACCTCTATGCGGCCCATGTGATACGGGACATCTGGAGCCACACGGCCGGTGACGTAATCCTTACCACGGATGTTGGACAGCATCAGATGTGGGCCGCCCAGTACTTCGACCGGGAGAAGCCCCGCACCCTGATCACCAGCGGCGGCCTCGGGACCATGGGTTTTGGATTCCCGGCCGCAATCGGAGCCAAAATGGGGTGCCCGGACCGTCAGGTATGGGCCATCGTCGGAGACGGGGGTTTTCAGATGACCATGACTGAACTGGGAACAGCGGTTGAACAGAAGACCAATGTGGTTGTAGCAATAATCAACAATGGATTCCTGGGAATGGTCAGGCAATGGCAGGAGATGTTCTACGAAGAACGGTATCACATGACCCCCATGTACAGCCCGGACTTCTGCAAACTGGCTGAGGCGTACGGAGTACCCGCATTGAAGATCACAAAACCGGACGAAGTAAAAGATGCCATCATGTTTGCCCGCGGGGTGAAAGAAGGACCGGTCGTCCTGGATTTTGTTGTCCAGAAAGAGGACATGGTCTATCCGATGGTTTCACCGGGCCAGGCCCTGCACAAAATGGTGCAGCGCCCCTATGGAAATGAACATGAAGGAGAGGAGTGATAATCATGAAATACACAATGAGCGCTCTCGTTGAGAATAAACCGGGTGTATTGAACAGGGTAGTCAGCCTCTTCAGACGCCGTAATTTCAACATTGACAGCCTGACAGTAGGCAGGACCGAGAATGAAGCCTTGTCCAGGATGACGATTATTATCATCGGGACTGAAGATGAGGCTGTCAAGGTAGAAAAATGCCTTTACAAGCTGCCAAACGTAGTCAGGGTCGAACACCTGCAGAATAAACCGACAGTGGCTATCGACCTGGCCCTGATCAAGGTAAGCCTTACCAGGGAAACCATCAGCGAAGTAAAACAGATTTGCGAAATGTGTACGGCCAGAATCGTAGACATTTCACCTTCTTCCGCGGTCGTTGAGATAACCGGGGAAGAAGATAAAATCGAGAACTTCGTCAACATGATCAGGCCGATGGGCATTATCGAAATGGTCAGAACAGGGATTGTTGCCATGAGCCGGGGAATTCACCGGGTAACTCCGGATGAGGATTACCAGGTGACAGCAGCCCGCGGCGGTAAAAACGCGTTTTAGAAACGCTGTTAAACCGCACTGCTCACCGGTTTTCGCAGCAAGGGGAAGGAGGACATCCCGCGGCAGGGAAATCCTCCTTCCCCGTGACTGTTACTCCCCGAAATGGTTCCATCCGGACCGTGCAAAGGGCATGATCACCCCTTCTTCAGTCACAAGATCCAGCAATCCGCTGTCAGTAATCTCGCCCAGGATGCTGAATTCCCTGCCGAATTCCTTTCGGTAGTCCTGCTGCAAAGCTCCGGCCTGCCCAGCAGAAACCGTGAAAAGCAGGGTGTAGTCCTCACCTCCTGAGAGGGCGAATTCTACAGGATCAAATCCAAACCTGCTGCAGAAATCCCTGAGTTCAGGCGAGACCGGAATCCGGTCACGATATATCCTGGCCCCGGTTCTGCTCTGGGCGGTTAAATGCCCCAGGTCGGAACTCAGGCCGTCACTCACGTCAATGGCTGAGGTCACTCCGGGGTGAACAGCCAGCAGTCGGCCTTCCTCCAGGCAGGGCCGGGGCAGGACATGGGCACGGAAGAGTCTTTCCAGGGATTCAGTCTCCCGGGAAATGCCGTTAAGTATCAGGTGAAGGCCTGCCCGGCTATCCCCCAGGTCTCCGGTCGAGCAGACCAGGTCTCCCGGAACCGCGCCGTCGCGGCGCAGGATCTCATCCCCGGGGACCGAGCCGTACACGGCAATATTGATTACCAGGTCCTTTTTGGAGCCCGTGGTATCGCCTCCAAGGATATTGACCCGGAACCGGGAGGCCAGGGCCCGCATGCCCCGGTAGAGGTCATCCAGGTACTCAAGGCCGCAGTCATCCGGAATGGCGATGCTCACGAACGCCTCGGCCGCGGTCCCTCCCATGGCGGCAATATCACTCAGGTTCACGGCCAGGGCCTTGTATCCGAGATTGTATCCGCTGGTGGCCTCCCTGAGGAAATGCACCCGCTCCACCAGCAGGTCAGTGGTCACCAGGCTCAGCTCTCCGGGCGGGGAATGGAAGGCCGCGGCATCATCCCCAATGGCCCGGACCACCCCTTCAGGACGGACCAGGCACCCGGGGGAAATCCGGTCGATAAACCCGAATTCCCCTATGTCCTTCAGGCTTTTCCCTTTCGGCTTCACGCTTCTCCAGCCTTCCTTATCTCCCGCAGCAGCTCCCTGGAGGCTCCTTCCGGGTCCGGGGCCGACATAATGGCGGAAACAACGGCTATCCCGTCAGCCCCGCTGCGGATTGCCTCCCCGGCATTCAGCACGTTGAGGCCTCCGATTCCCACAATCGGAATCCTGACCGCACTCCTCATCATCCTGATCCCTTCCATGCCCAGCGGCTCTGAAGTATCTGTTTTTGTGGGGGTCGCAAAAACCGGGCTGATGCCCAGGTAGTCAGCGCCTCCAGCCTCGGCCCTGACTGCAGCTTCCACTGAATTTGCTGATATTCCGATCAGCATCCTTCCCTGGGTGATCTTCCTGGCTGATTCAAGGGGCAGATCACCCTGCCCCAGGTGAACCCCGTCTGCCCCGGAGGCCAGGGCGATGTCCACGCGGTCATTGATGATCAATGGAATCCCTTTACCGTCCAGGGCTTCCCTGAGGCGCAGGGCAAGGCGCAAAAACTCTCCGGATGGGCAGTTCTTCTCCCTCAGCTGCACACATGTAACCCCGCCTTTTACCGCAGCCAGAACCACTTCTTCTACCGGTCTTCCAAGGGACAGTCCCCTGTCAGTGACAAGATAGAGGGAGTAGTCCACGCCTTTCTGCTTCAGTGTCACTCCTCCTCCAGCCGGATCCCGTTGGCAAGCTCTTCCGGGGTGATCATGTACAGCGCATCCAGGAAAGCCACGTGAAAACTGCCCGGAGCCATGGCTGAAATGCCGGCCCTCTCACCCGCCAGGCCCATGAGGCCCAGGGCGCAGGAGACGGCGTCAACAGCATTCTCCTCGACCGCCAGAAAGGCTCCGGTTAATGCACTGGCCGTGCAGCCGGTCCCGGTCACCCTTCCCATAAGAGGATGCCCGTTCATGATCCTTACCACCCTGGAGCCGTCAGTTACCAGGTCAACCGGACCTGTAATGGCCAGGGTGGCGCCCAGCTCGGAAGCGAGACTCCCTGCCTCTGCAGCCGCATCATCAACAGAATGGACTGAATCAACCCCCCGGGTCTTTGAATCCTGTTCCCCCAGGGAAAGAACCTCGGAGGCATTTCCCCTGATTACTGTTACCTCAGCCTGCTCAATAATGGCCCTGGCAGTCAAGGTGCGCAGCCTCGTAGCACCGGAACCTACCGGATCAAGGACTATCGGCTTGTTCAGTTCTGAAGCCTTGCGTCCCGCCCTTAGCATTGCCTTTATCCAGGAATCACTGAGAGTCCCGATATTAAGGACCAGGGCCCCGGCCATGGATACCATTTCCTCTACCTCATCCTCAGCATGGGCCATCACCGGAGATGCTCCCATGGAGAGGAGGGCGTTAGCGGTGAAATTCATTACTACATAATTCGTGATGTTATGAATGAGGGGCCGATGCTCCCTGATCATTGCCAGGTTGCGCCCCGCTTTTTCAGCCAGAATCGTCATCTGTTCCGCCTTTGTCAAAATAAAAAAAGACCGTCTCCGGGAAGACGGCCTCTGGTTCGCAATAAGATTCAATGCTCGCTTCTCCCTGCGCCAGCATTACCCGGGTCAGGTTCAACGGGTATCATCTCAGGCTCAATGCCACCCCGGAAATCTCTGTAATCAGGATTCGTCCCTTTCAGCCCGCAGCCGGGTGACGAATCATTCAAATCGAGTTTAAAAGACTACTCCCTCCCTGTCAAGTTCACGGTCCCCGGGTATTTCCGGTTTTCCGCGGGGGAGAAGGATTTCAAATCAGGGTCGGCGTCGGGGTCGGAATCGGTATCGAAAAAAATGATAAGCCGGCCCTGAA
>CAZOGT010000140.1:0-7680 GCA_964579015.1 uncultured Acidobacteriota bacterium
AATTCTCTGTTACTTCCTTTCTTTCATGGACTTAGAATTTTTTGGCTTGGATTTTGGGGAAACTCCTGATATCAGGCAGGAGTTTCCTTCCCGGGGCCATCTCTGTATCATTGGAAACGCGGCTTTTGCCGGGCGGTGAATGTCCTGGATCTGTTTGACCGGTATTTATTGAAGGATTAGGAAATGAGAGAAATATCAAATGAAGACATCAGCAGGATTCGTAAAAATTTTCCGTCCTTGAACAGGGAATGGAAAGGCAGGGTCCTCAAGTATTTCGACGGCCCCGGCGGTTCCCAGGTGCCGGATGTGGTAATTGAGGCAGTTTCTGATTATTACCGCAGCTGCAATGCCAATTCTCATGGACTCTTTGTAACCAGCCGCGAAACAGACGAGGTGCTGGACAGCGCAAGGATGGCCATGTCTGATTTTCTCGGCGCACCTGGAGCGGAAACCATTTCTCTGGGAGCGAACATGACGACTCTGAATTATTCCCTGAGCCATGCCCTGGCCCGGAAATTCAGCCCGGGGGACGAGATTCTGATCACAGCTCTCGATCATGAAGCCAACCGCGGCCCCTGGCTGGCGCTGAGAGAAAGGGGTATGAAGATAAGGGAAGTGCCCGTTAACACGGAAGGAAGACTGGTTTATCCTGCCCTGGAAAAGATGGTTTCGCCTCGAACCAGGCTGGTGGCGGCCGGGTGGGCGTCAAACGCCCTGGGAACCGTGAACGACATTTCGCGCCTGAGGGAAATATCCCGCAGGGCCAACGCCTTGCTTCTGGTCGATGCCGTCCACTATGCGCCGCATTTTTCTATTGATGTCCTGGCGGAGGATTTGGACTTCCTGCTCTGTTCGGCCTACAAGTTTTACGGTCCTCACGTGGGAATTCTTTATTCCAGGCCGGGTCTGCTGGAGCAGTTGGAGCCTGACAGGCTTACAACCCAGGACCAGGCCGCTCCCTTCCGGATCGAAACCGGAACCCTGAATCACGCTGCGATTTCAGGAGTGAGAGCCGCTGTCGACTATCTATCCGGTTTTGGCAGAGGGAAAACCCGCAGGGCGAAGCTGGTTGACGGAATGGCCGTGATAAGCCGACATGAACATCACCTGGCACTTCATCTTTACCACGGCCTGCAACAGGTCCCAGGTATTGAGATTTATGGACCCCCGGTGTCAGGGAGCCCAGGCGGGAGGACTCCTACGATTGCCTTCAGGTTAAAAGATGTCAGTCCTGCTGAAATCTGTGAGAAGCTCGGGGATGAAGGTTTCCTCCTCTGGGATGGAGATTTTTATGCGTCCAGGGTGATAGAGTGTTTTGGCCTTGCTGACAAGGGAGGCGTGGTCCGGGCCGGAATATCCCTCTATACGAGTAAAGAGGAGGTGGAAGCGCTTCTGGAAGCAGTCAGGGCTCTGGCCTGAAAAGCCCCGGCCTACCGGTTGCCTTTTCCGGTATGAAGATCAATCACTCTTTCAATAGCCTCCCGGCATACGCTGCAAAAACTCTGCTCCTCGTGGGTTGAGAACATCGTACAGTTCAGTTCGGGCCGGTAAAGTCCTGTTGAACGGTAGGCTGCGCCTTCGAAAGCCCCAACCCTTCCGGCATAGGGTTCACTGGAGACCAGGTCTAGAAGCAGCCGGTTTTTATCTTCCCTGGACAGGCTTCCCTGGCTGGAGCTGATCCTGTCATATTCTTCTTTTTTCCATGGTGTGGGCAGAGGCGTAGATTCTTCAACAAGATTTTTCCACTTCAGGTTCCCGGGATCTGCAAGGGCGGTTACATTAGGCTCCCAGGGTTCAGCCGGCTCTGATTCGAAGTTTTCATACGCTACGTCTGACGAATAATATTCATCTGCCAGCCCGGCAAAAAGATGCCCGAATTCATGGACCAGTACCTGGGGGGCACTGGCGGCATCACTGGAACATGTAAGCCAGAGGTTGTAAATGCCGCCCCCGCCATATTTTATGTCATTGAATAATATGAGTATGAAGTCATAAGGAGCCGCAGCCGCAACGTTCCTTATGGCTTTCTCTTCGAAGGAAAGTACGTACCGGTCAAGATCAAGGGCGTTGAAGGTCAGTCCAAGAGCTGTGTTTTTCCAGGAACCGCTTCGCGGGTCTGAAATGCCGCTGTCCTGAGAAAATACGTCTATGGCCCTGACATTGAAATTCTTTTTATGGTCACCAAAGGGAGGGGCGCTGAACAGGACGCCGGTCATCCTTTTTACATCTGCATGAAACTTGTCTTTTTCAACTTCGGTGTAGCCGTCCCCCAGAATGAGAAGGTCGACCTTTTCTGATGACGGGCCTTCCTCAAACACGGTCCAGACATTGAGGTCATCACGTACCGGGGACCGGTCTACAAATCTGCTTTCCGGATCTATCTCCGTCCTCCAGATTTCCCTGAATGATCCGTCTCCCTGTCGTTTTTCCACGGCGAGGGAAAATGGATTGCGAGGTTCGGGAAAAATGAAGGGTTCAGAGAAGGTCTTCCAGTTTTCCGGGAATGCCTCTCCAGTAGTTTCCCATTCACCGAATATGCTGCAGTATCCATATGAAAAAAGCAGGTTCCCGCTGGATTTGTCCCTTATTCTGAAGCGGTACTTGCCCAGATCCAGGTCCTCGTCCAGCCTGGTTTCTCTTCCAGCCCAGGGCCCTGCAACCATAATTCGGTCTACACTGAATTCTTCCTCGTTGCCGGTCCCGGAATGGAATGCGTCGACTCTCATTTTTTTTCCGGTAAAGGTTTGTTCAAAATGCATTTGATCGTCTAATGCCGTTCCCGCCAAAACAGACGAGAAGGCTGTTGTGATTAGCAGAGTAACGATTAGCAATGGTCTCATGGATTCTTTTCTGTCTTTGTTCCTGAATATACCGCCCAAGTGTCAGTCTCTGTCTTGACTCCTGCCAGGAATTCGTGCCTGCCCTTCCCAGTGAATGTCCGGTAGATTCCTCAACTGTTCTGCTGCTGACTCCGGAGTAAGATCTCTCTGGGCTGTGGCCAGGAGTTCATATCCGACCATGAATTTTTTAACGGTGGCGGATCTCAGCAGGGGAGGGTAGAAGTGCAGGTGAAAGTGCCATTCTTCGTGGTCCATCCCGTCGGAAGGGCACTGGTGGACACCCATGGAATAGGGGAATGAGGTCCTGAAAAGATTGTCGTATCTTATGGCCAGCCTGCTGATAATGGCGGCGAGGCCTGCAACTTCCTGTTCAGTGAGTTCCGAGATGTTCTGCAGGTGCCTCTTGCTGACCACCATGGTTTCAAAAGGCCATATTGCCCAGAAGGGGACCATTGCTATGAATTCCCGGTTCTCTTCCACAATTCTGTCGGTCGAACTCTTTTTTTCTTCTTCCAGGCAGCTGCAAAGCAGGCATTTCCCCTCTTCATGGAGGTAGGACTCCTGGTGGACCTGTTCTTTGTGAATTGCTTCCGGCACTGAAGATGATGCCCAGATCTGACAATGGGGGTGGGGATTGCTGCATCCCATCACAGCGCCTTTGTTTTCGAAAACCTGTACGTAGTTGATCCAGTCCTTTCCCCCCAGTTCCTGATTCTGTAATTTCCAGGCCTCAATTATCCTGGCTATCGAGGTTTCATCCATTCTGGCCAGGGTTAGATTGTGACGGGGGGAAAAGCACATAACCCGGCAGATTCCCGCCTCGATGTCGGCCTGGTAGAGGCCTTTGCTGCTGATCCCTGAGCTGTTTTCATCCAATGGAACCAGGGCGGGAAAGTCATTATCAAAAACCATAATTCCCTGGTAATCGGGATTTCTTTTTAGCCCGGCTCTCATATTCCCGGGACAGAGGTAACAATCGGGGTCGTAGGGCGGCAGGCTGGGCCCGGCGGGTGTTTCGGTCTGTCCCAGCCAGGGTCGGCTGGTCCGGTTTGGGGAAACCAGAATCCATTCTCCGGTAAGGGGGTTATATCGTCTGTGCGGTTTTTCGGAAATGATTCCAAAAATATTATCTCGGGTCTTCAATAGGGCTCCTGGATCTGTTTATTCAATATCCGGCCTGATTTTATACTGCTCGATTTTGGTGAGAAGCGTCTTATAGGAAACCTTCAGGTCCCTGGAGGTCTTGAGTTTATTCCATCCGTTTTTCCTGAGGACCAGGGCGATGACTTCTTTTTCAACCGTGGCCGCGGCTTCCCTTGATATCTCTTTAAGCTCCCTGCCCTGGTAGGTTTCAGCTGAAATAAGCAGGGGATTGGAACGATCCTCGGACTCGGCGTTTTTTCTCAGTTCGAAATATTCATAGATTGATCTCTCATCCCTCAGGACTACATATCTCTTGAGGATATTCTCCAACTCCCTTACGTTTCCCGGCCATGAATAGCGGTTGAATTTTTCAAGCAGGTCTTCCGGTATCTCGAGGTCATCTGACTGGTAATCCTTGGCAAATTTCTTGCGGAAATGATCACAGAGTACCGGGATGTCTTCAGGCCTTTCCCTCAGTGGAGGTATATGGATGTTCACGACATTGAGCCTGTAGTAGAGGTCTTCCCTGAACCTTCCTTCCTTGATGGCTTCAAGAAGCTTCCGGTTGGTTGCTGTAATAACCCTGACATTCACCTCGATTTCCCGGTTTTCGCCGAGCATTGAGAATTTTCCCTCCTGCAGGACCTGCAGGAGCTTGGCCTGAACCGAAGAGGAAAACTCTCCAATCTCATCAAGAAATATCGTGCCTCCGTTGGCATATTCAAATTTACCCGGCCGGTCTACATAGGCCCCGGTGAAAGCACCTTTGCGATACCCGAACAGTTCACTTTCAGCCAGATTCTCGGGCATGGCCGCACAGTTCACCTTGAGGAAAGGGCATCCGATCAGATCTGAATTCTGGTGAATGAAGCGGGCGACTACGTCTTTTCCGACCCCGCTCTCCCCTGTCAGCAGCACCGGGATACTGGTCTTTGCGACCTGCTTTGCGGTATCTATGATGCGCTTTATTGCATTGCTGGAGAATACGAATTTAGATTCACCATTATCTGAAGCAGCCGTGCCTGGAGGCTTTCTTCCCGGAGTCGACGAAAGGGCGGCCCTGATCGATTTGTTCAATTCCTCAAGGTTGAATGGCTTGGAAATGAAATCGTCCGCCCCACTCCTGATCGCGTCTACCACCGTCCGGGCTCTAAATCCTCCGGAAAGGGCAATGATCCTGGAGTCAGGGAGCCAGATGGAAAGGTCCTTGATAGAGGTTCCAGTGGCAGCTTCATCCAGGGGATCGATAAATGTTACATTCGGTCTGGCATTCTCCTGGTTAAGCAGCTTTTCAGCTTCATTCCTGCTTCCAGCAGCAATCACGCTGTAGCCCAGGCTCTTGAGCCGGCGGGAGAAATATCTCCTGAAATCCCTGCAACCGTCAATGCAGAGGAGCTGTTCGTTGTGGGCCATAATAATTAACTCCCGGTCATATCCGCTTCCATAGACAGCTGCTTAGCCTGTTTTTTGCACAAGGCCGGAACTGCATCCTTCCTGATTTGACGGGCCTTGTCAGCCCGTGGCCAGCGGCCGGGCGCCAGGCATGAACCTCCGGGCCTCTCCGCACGCGGAAAGGCAGGCTCAGCCCTCTTCTTGACCGGCCCCAAAAGGAATGCGTGCTGTCGTCTGTCCCCAATAGCATAACCGCTGTCCGGACAATTTTAAATGAAAACTGCCCCCCGGGGACATAAAATCTTTACGAAGTAATTTGCCTGGATGCAGAAATAGTCTATATTACAGATGCGGCTTTCTTTGCGGCACTTTAGTTACCGGTTGTAACAATCTGCATAACAGACTAAACTGTTATGGCAATAGGCAACGAGCCGGGAATATGTTTAAGTATTTTGTTTCCCGTGATATAAAGGGTGCAGGCTATTTCTGGAATTGAAATTGCAAAGCTTTTTTATTAGGATTAAGTTTTTCTGACAAATCCTTGAGAATTTTGACATTGGCTTAACGGGAATGGAGCGGAGCGAAGTGATTGATAACCTGATTCAGGACGGAGAAAAGGAATTCAGGCGGAACCTTTCAGAGAATGACCTGGAGCAGATGATGCCTGTTTTGCTTCCCGGGGTGGATCCGGAAATGCTCTGCTACCGGGAAGTTGCCTTTCGGATACTGCTTCAGCAGGAGTTGTTGCGGTCCATACGCTACAGCACTTACATGACATTGGTACTCATTAATCTGGAAGAGCTGGAGGACGGATCCAGTAAATTTGCAGAAGTTGTTTCAATTGTGCGGCGCAGCGTCAGGACAACCGATATTGTTGGGGAATTCAGTGGACAGGGCATCCTGGGAATAGTCCTTCTGAATGCGCCATCCGGACCTGCTGAAGTGGTTGTGGACAGGATCCGTGATGAAATTGCCATGTTCCTGAAAGATCCCGGGTTCGTTGAAGACCCTTCCAGGGTGGTCTCAGTTGTCTGCCCCGGGGATGCAAACTCCTGGGCCGGCCTGCTTGAGGCGGCCGGAGGTAAGCTCAAGTAGCCAGTCATCGATTCCTCCCTGGAATCCTGAATCCCTGGTTTTTCCGGCCTTCCGTCTCCAATCCAGTACACTGGGAATATTTCAGAGGACAGAATTCGGGTCTTTGGTGCCGGTGTCCCGTTACTCTCCGGATGAAATCCGGAGCCCTAAAATGTCACGTGAATCTGGTATTAACTGTTTATCAGTGAAAAGATAATGTCTTTCGGCAAGCGCCTCGGAATGGCTGGCGGGAGTAACAGCTATGAATTGGAGTCACCATATGTGTAATCTGCTTATTAAAAAGTTGGTCCTGCTTTCTGTATTAGGGGGGTTGTCGGCCTCTCCGCTGCTTTCAGCTCAGGCCGGGTCCATGCCCGACCCTGATCCCTCTGCGGACTTCATTATTAGAGCTAATGACATCCTTGAAATTTTTGTTTGGAAGGAGCCGGATTTAACCAGGAATGTCCTGGTGCGCCCTGACGGCTACATATCTTTTCCCCTTGTCCAGGACCTCAGGGCATCCGGAATGAAGCCTTCGCAGCTGAAGGCAAGCCTTGAAGAAAAACTTCGGGAATACCTGACGGAGCCTAACGTGACTGTCATTGTCGACCAGATCAGGCATTACAGGATCTACGTGACCGGCAAGGTCCAGGCCCCATCCAGCTTCATACTTGAGAAGCCGATAACGGTGCTTCAGGCTATCAGCCTGGCGGGTGGCCTGCAGGAGTTTGCCGATGAATCAGATGTTAAGATTGTCCGTTCGACTTCCCAGGGTTATTCATATCTGGACTTTGATTACAAGGAAATAATCCGGGGCAGAAATGTGAACCAGAACATTTACCTGGAATCCGGAGACGTAGTAGTGGTCCCTTAGCGGCCCGGGGAGAATATTGTGAATAACAGGCCTTTGTATATTCCTCTTCTTGTTTTTATCCTGTCCGCTGTCGGAATTACGGTTTCCGCCGAACGGATTAACACTGTAGGGGTCAGTGGAGGCATCATTGCCTCGGCGGACGACAGGCCCTACATTGAGGGTTTCACTCCAGGGGGGACATCGGACGAGTATTTTTTTGTAGGATCTTTCTTCCCCAGGATAACCCTTAGTTCAAGGGGGCCGGCATCTCTTTTTTCCGTTTACTACGGGTTCGGCATGAATAAGGTCAAGTCTGACCTGGATCTTGATTCTGA
The DNA here is from genome assembly GCA_964579015.1 of uncultured Acidobacteriota bacterium. Classification (GTDB taxonomy): domain Bacteria; phylum Acidobacteriota; class UBA6911; order RPQK01; family JAPXNP01. Next base: position 7,638 of record CAZOGT010000140.1, read on the forward strand.
ATCCCATTCTGTTGGCATGCAGTGGGATTCCGCTCTCGGCCAA
>CAZOGT010000141.1:0-7661 GCA_964579015.1 uncultured Acidobacteriota bacterium
AACATGCGTGGCTTATCGGCTGGCAGCCTTTGCTTTTTTTGTCCAGACAACCGGGCCTCGCGTAACGATTTGTTAACGTGCAATCAACCTTGGAATTAATTGAGATGAAACTTCAACTACAGTCTTCTAAAATATTTACAATATGCATTTTTATTGCAGTCATTCTCTCGTTTTCGGCTTTTGCCTCCGGTACTCCGGGCCTAAGGTTTGAAGTGTTTTTACCGGAGACGCTTTCCGACCGGCCGGTGGATGGGAGGCTTCTCCTCATGCTCTCCGTCAAGGAGGGGGCTGAACCGAGATTCCAGATTAATACCGGCGCTGATACCCAGTTGATTTTCGGGCTGGACGTGGAAGGATGGGAACCTGGAGGTAAAGCGGTATTTGACTCTTCGGTGTTTGGATACCCGCTTTCCAGCCTCGAAGATGTGCCGGCTGGAGAGTACCGCGTCCAGGCCCTGCTGCATGTTTACGAGACTTTCAATAAGAGCGACGGGCATACCGTGAAGCTCCCGATGGACAATGGCGAGGGCCAGCGCTGGAACCTGTCTCCGGGAAACCTGCTAAGTACCCCTGAAACAATCGAAATCCCCGGCCGGGCGGGTGAAGGCATCAGGGTAGCGCTTGACAGTGTGATTCCTCCCATACCGGAACCTGAAGACACCAAATACATCAGGCACGTGAAAATAAGAAGTGAGAAACTGACTGAATTCTGGGGAAGGCCGATGTATCTTGGGGCGGTTGTCCTTCTCCCGGAAGGCTTTGCAGAGCATCCGGAGGCCCGTTATCCCCTGGTGATCAACCATGACCATTTTGTCTATACCTTTGATGATTTTCGTACAGAGCCTCCTGACCCCGATTTGGAACCTGATTACAGTTCCAGGTTTGACCTGGAAGGGTACAACCGGATCCAGCAGCAGGAGGCTTATGATTTCTACAGGGCCTGGACATCCCCCGGCTATCCCAGGATGCTGATCGTCAAACTTCAGCACGCAAATCCGTTCTACGACGATTCCTATGCCGTAAATTCGGCCAACCTTGGACCCTACGGGGATGCCATTACCTATGAACTTATACCCTACATTGAAAAAGAGTTCCGGGGAATCGGGGAAGGGTGGGCCCGTTTTCTTTATGGCGGATCCACGGGGGGATGGGAAGCGCTTGCCGCCCAGGTCTTCTATCCGGACGAATACAACGGCTGCTGGGCATCGTGTCCCGACCCTATCGATTTCAGGGCCTATACGCTTGTCAACATCTATGAGGACAGGAATGCCTACTACCTGGATGAAACATGGAAGAGGACCCCGCGTCCCGGACAGCGCAACTATCTCGGCATGGTTTCGGCAACCCTGGAACAGATGAATCACCTGGAGCTGGTCCTGGGCACAAAAAGCCGTTCCGGTGACCAGTGGGACATCTGGGAGGCGGTTTACAGCCCGGTCGGACCAGACGGTTACCCGGAAAGGCTGTGGGACAAGATGTCAGGTGAAATAAATCACCAGGTAGCCGAACACTGGAAGGAACACTATGACCTGCGCCATATTATGGAAAGGGACTGGGGGTTCCTTGGCTCGAAACTGAAAGGAAAGATCAACATATACTGCGGAGACATGGATAATTATTACCTTAACAACGCCGTGTACCTCACCGAGGAATTCCTGGAAGGAACAGAGAACCCGCACTATGGCGGAGAAATCGATTACGGAGACAGGGCTGAACACTGCTGGAACGGTGACCACGAAAATCCCAACGCCATATCACGGCTTCGCTACCACCGGATGCACATTCCAAAGATCATGAAGAGAATTCAGGAATCAGCGCCGGATGGGGCGGACCTGAGCAGCTGGAGGTACTAGCTTGCAGCCGGCATTTTCGGGTTTCGGAGGAAATTAATCTGAAGCCAGGAATCCCGGAGCTCCATATTTCATATAGATTCTTCAGTCTCCTTATCCCGCCAACCCGGGAAAGAGGCCAGCCTGATCACTTGAGCATCGGGTTCCGCAATTTTGAAAGCAATTAACCAGGTGGAAATGAAAGCAGCGCCAGGCAACACAGCTAAAGCATCCGGGATCGACATCGGGAATCTTGCATCCGAACTATTTGGTCTGGATGTTTCGGTCGAGCCAATGAGCGGGGAGCAGGACATTAACTTCAAGCTCAGGGACAATTCCGGATGTGAGTTTGTCTTGAAGCTTTCACATCCGTCCCAGGACCTTGAACTCATTCGTCTCCAGAACAAGGCCCTTCACTTTCTGGAGGCCGAAAGGACCGGTCTTCTCCATAGCTTGAGGCTGCCCCGGATAATTCCTTCCCGCAGGGGGCGCAAGATCGAAAAAATCAGGGCGGGGGATTGTTCATACCTTGTCAGGCTTCTGACCTACCTGCCGGGAAGGCCCGCGGCTCTGGTCCGGCCGCATTCTCCGGAGATGCTTTTCGAGCTGGGCAGGATCCTGGGTTCGTTAGACTCCAGGCTTTCTGAAATGAGTTGTCCTGACTCAGCGGACAGGGAGTTTTTATGGGACCTCCGACAGGGGGCTGGTGTGATCGCGAATTATCTGGAATATGTCAAGGACCCGGAGAAGCGGTCCCTGGTAGAGCGAATACGTAAAACCTGCCTCCCCATCCTGGCTGAGCGGAAGGAAAATCTTCGTTCAGGCCTGATACACAATGATGCCAATGACTACAACATAATGGTTACCAGTTCCTTTCCCGGGGATGTGCGCATCAGCGGGCTGATTGATTTCGGAGATCTGGCATACTCCTGGATCGTGTCGGAGCCCGCAATCGCGGCCGCCTACATGATGATGGGCAAGGCCGACCCGGTCGGGGCCGCATCATCGCTGGCAGCCGGTTATGATTCCGTCTATCCATTGACGGATGATGAACTGGCGGTCCTTTTTCCCCTCTCCTGCCTGAGAGCCGCGGTAAGTGTCTGCCTTTCAGCTTATCGAAGCCTTGAAGATCCGGAAAACAAGTACCTTACGATTTCCGAAACTCCGGCCTGGAAGCTCCTGGAGCAGGCAGCCGGAATTCATCCCCGGCTCGCCGAATACCGGATTCGCGGAGCATGCGGAAGAGAGCCGTGCCCGTTGGGTTCAACCCTGGCCCAGTGGCTTAAGGAGAACAGCGGAAAGCTTGTCTCTCCAGTTCCGGTGGACCTGGGGGACGGTTCCCGGGCTGTATTGAACCTTCATAATGAGGCCAGGCTGGACCCTTCAGGGTTTCGCTTCAGCAGGGATGATTCCTCCCTTCGGGAAAAGAGGAACATTCACCTGGGAACTGATATATTCCTGGAGCCTGGAACTCCGGTACTTGCTCCCCTGGAGGGAATTGTGTACAGCTGCAGTGATAATTCCGAGCCCCTGAACCATGGGCCTACTGTCATCCTGCGTCATTTGGCGGAACAGGGGACAGAGTTCTTTACCCTGTACGGACACCTGCAGAGGTTTTCTCCGGGCAGCATCAAGGAGGGGATGAAAGTCGATCCCGGCCAGCAGATAGGCAGGGTAGGCGATTCAAAGGAAAACGGAGGATGCCCCCCTCATCTCCATTTCCAGATCATCGCCGATATGCTTGGCCGGAAATCAAATTTCCCTGGAGCGGCAACGCCCAGTCAGAGAAAGGTATGGTGCAGCATTTCTCCGAATCCGAACCTGATGCTCGGCATTCCGGAAGAGATTTCTGGAAACAGAGGAAGATCAGTTACTCAGATTGCTGCTTTTCGGGGCAGGCACATGGGTAAATCGCTCAGTATTTCCTACCGGAAACCATTGAAAATAGTCAAGGGGTCAGGACAATATCTCTATGATCACGAAGGCCGCCAGTACCTGGACTGTGTGAACAATGTATGTCACGTCGGGCACTCCCATCCCGCTGTGGCCAGGGCCGGGATGGAACAGTCGCTTATCCTTAACACCAATACCAGGTACCTTCATGATGGGCTGGTGGATTACCTGGAAGCCCTTCTTTCCCATTTTCCTGAGCCCCTTGATACCTGTTTCCTGGTCTGCTCCGGCAGTGAAGCCAATGAGCTGGCCCTTCGCCTGGCCTATGCCCACACCGGTGCCAGGGATGTTATTGCTGTGCGGGGAGCCTACCATGGCAATACCCAGACCCTTGTCGACATCAGTTCCTACAAGCATGACGGCCCGGGAGGGAAAGGCGCCCCGGGCTGGGTTCATGTCGTACCTCTTCCGGACGGGTACCGGGGTGAATACAAAGGCCTGGGCAGCGAAACAGGGGCTGCCTATGCCGGGATGGTGACAGAGGAGCTTGACCGCATGGCAGAGCGGGGAACCTGGCCGGCAGCCTTTATTTGCGAATCACTGCCCGGATGCGGCGGGCAGATAGTACTCCCGGACGGGTACCTTGAAAATGTTTATTCTTCAGTAAGAAAATACGGGGGAGTTAATATTGCGGATGAAGTGCAGACCGGTTTTGGAAGAGTTGGAAGCCATTTCTGGGGATTCGAGCTTCAGGAGGTGGTTCCCGACATTGTCACTCTTGGGAAGCCGATAGGCAACGGGCATCCGATCGGAGCGGTAGTTACAACTTCGGAGATAGCCGCGTCCTTTTCCAATGGGATGGAGTACTTCAACACGTTCGGGGGAAATCCTGTTTCCTGCGCCATCGGAAAAGCGGTTTTGGATGTTATTGAACAGGAGGGGCTGCAGTCCCACGCCTGTCAAACAGGGGAATATCTTCTTGCCCGGCTTGCCGCATTGAAAGAAAAGCATCCGGTAATCGGCGACGTTCGGGGGAAAGGCCTTTTCCTGGGCCTTGAACTGGTGCGTGATCGTGTTTCCCTTGAACCGGCGCCTGCAGATGCGGACTATATTGTAAACCGTTTACGGGAGCTTGGTTTTCTGCTCAGTACAGACGGGCCTTTCCATAATGTTCTGAAGATAAAACCGCCGTTGCCGTTTACCGTCAGTAATGCTGATCAGCTGGCGGATGCCCTTGACGGGATTTTTGATGAACTCAGGAGCCAGGGCTGGCAGGCCGGCGGAGAACCCGGGTCACTCTAAGGGCGAAACCAGGGCTTCCGCCTCTGTTGAGATGCTCCAGATAAGCCCATCCGTACTGATGTTGACGCTCCCGTGCTCAGGGGTTGAATAGATGTTCATTCCTGCTGATTCAAGCCTGTTAATGACCTTGCCGGAAGGATGATTGAACGGGTTCCGGCGTCCGGCCGAAATGATTGCAGTCTCAGCCTGGAGTTTTTCAATAAACTCCAGGCTGGAAGAGGAGCTGCTCCCGTGGTGAGCGGCTTTCAGGATAATTACGCCTTCCAGGGCATTGTCCCTTATCAGTTTCTTTTCAATATCACCTGAGATGTCTCCGGTAAGAAGGATTCTGAATCTGCCATAAGTCAGCAAAAGCACGAGTGATCTGTCATTAAGGCTTCCCTGCTGCCGGAAATCCTGGTCCGGCCAGAGTACCTGGTGAAAAACCCCGCCGACGATGAACGTGTCCCCTGCGGAAAGCTGAGCCGCGGAATCAGGATATGAATGATGGGAGTCATGGCAATAAAGGGTATTGATTTCAAAAGCCCGGTCCAGGAATGAAAATCCTGCAAAATGGTCCTTTTCAGGATGTGTGATCAGGACGTATTCCAGCCTCCTGATTCCTGAGCCCCAAAGGTAACGGGCAATCAGGTTTTTTCCGATGAAGATCTCATTGTCCTGGAAGACAGTACCTCCAGCGTCGACCAGGGCGCTGGTCCCGTTTGGGAACCTTAGATGAAGGCAGTCCCCCTGGCCTACGTCCAGCATTGAGATTTCGAGGGAATTGTCCTGGTTGCCGGGCCCTAAAACGGGGGCCCAGGAAAAATAGGCAATCAGCAGCAGCAGGGGGAAAAGCCATCCCCTGGCGGGATTAACGGCCAGCATGAGGAGCAGGAATCCATAAAAGAAGAAAACCGCTTCCGGGCTGGGCTGGGCCAGGTATAAGGGCGGGAAGTGTTCATCGAAAAAGTCAATCATTCGGAGGGTGCCGGTCCCGATGAATTTGTATGACAGGAAGAGGGGACCAGCCAGGGGTGACCACCAGAACGCAAAAAGCAGCAGTCCATTAATAACCAGAAAAGATATCAAAGGCATGAAGAATGCTGTGGTTGCCAGGCTGAAGAAGTTGAAGGAGTTGAAATAATAGACCAGTAGGGGAAAAAGAAAGAACTGGATGGCCGCGGTACAGCCTGCTGCCTGGAGAGGCCAGGACAGAGCTTCCAGGCATTTCATTCCTGCTTTTAACGCTTTACCGGGAATGTGGCGAAAACAGTCTTCCGCCCAGGTACGGAACTTTCTGATTAATCCCGGATTTTTTCCTCCGGAGAGGAACACTTTCTCTTCAATGAATATCCGGTACCCGCGTTCCGGTGTCCGCAGAAGATCATTCAAGGGGATGGCCAGCAGGATGATCCCTGCAATACAGGAGAACGTCAACTGGAAGCCGGGAAGAAAAACCGATGCGGGATTCTGTCCAACCAGGAGAATGGCAGCCAGGCTCAGGGTGTTGAAAAGCCTTTTTTGAATTCCGCCAGAGAGCATGAGCACTCCAGCGGTGACAATTACCCCGGCCCGGGAAGCCGGGATCGGAAATCCGATCAGCCAGATATACGACCAGATAACTGCAGCAATCATCAAGACTGAAAGACGACTTCTTCCGATCCTGAATACCAGGTACAGGGCTGAGGCAAGTATTCCTATGTGAAATCCGGAGATAACAAACAGATGAGAAATTCCCAGGCGATTGAGTTTCTCCCTGGAAGGGGTGCCCAGTGCCCCTTTCTGGCCAAACAGGAGGGCTGAAAGGAGGCCGGAGGTTTCTTCTGATTTTTTTTCTTCGACATGTAGAATGAAATTTCGAAGGTATTTAGATAGAGCAAGCTTATGTGCTGGAGGAGGGGTTCTCCTGATTATCTGAAGGGGAGATTTCAGCCTTACGATAAAGGGAGTTTTTTCGATTTCCGCTGTGATCCGGCGGTCCTTCACGCCGGGAATAAGGTTGCAGGCAGGCCTTTCGAAGCCTCCCCTGAACTCAATCACTTCTCCCCTGAACAACCCGCCCGCTCCTGCTCTGTTTTGGTTGAGAGGCATCCTCAGAACCATTTTTCCGGTGTAGTCAAGTTGTGTTTCATCCTGGGATACATGAAGCGGGCGTAATACTGCCTGGTATCCAAAAGCGGATTTTTCAGGAATGGTATCCACTACAGCCTTTACCATGAAAGGCCGGTCCATATCGGCTCCCGGTATCGGAGTGAGCTCGGGGGAACAGAATAGGACTGCTGCCAGGATGCACGCTGCTGCCGGGAACAGGGCCGGATTGGAGGCTGCGGATCTTCCAGGCCCTGTCATGAAGGTAAAGAGCATCCTGCTCAGGTAATTTGAAAGATTCCCGAGATAAGGCATACTGTAAATAAACGATTCGGGAATGAAGTTAACGAACCGCAAACCATTGCGAAATGAAGGGCTGCAAAGAAAGGAAGGACAGGATGGGAAAAGGTACTATCGGCTTTGTAGGGCTGGGCATAATGGGCCGGCCCATGGCCGGAAATCTGGTTAAAGCGGGTTTTGAACTGGTGGTCTGGAACAGGTCCGGTGAGAAGTCGCTTGAATTTGCTTCCGAATTCCCCGGCACTGTTGTTGCTGAATCCCCTGCGGATG
>CAZOGT010000142.1:0-7637 GCA_964579015.1 uncultured Acidobacteriota bacterium
CATAAGCATCCAGCGTGGCATAAGCATCCTGCTTATGGCGTTACTTCCTGGTGACTGTCCCTTATAGGTGTGGGGGCGCAGGTTGCCGGCCGGGGAATCGACCCCGATAGCGATACCGACCCCGACCCCGAGATGGAATGACAAGGGGCCAGTGATGATTGGAGGAGATTTTTTGAGAGTGTTCGTTTGAGGACGGTTGGGACCCTTATTTTTCTTAAGCGATAAGGTTCCCCAATTTTCAGTTTTGCCATCGATTCCACTTGCGGTTCTCTGTTACTGCCTTTTTTTCCAATGGCTTAGAAGTTTTTGGTCTGGGTTCTTGGGGAAACTCCTGTGATTCCTACCAGGCCAGGATCTCCTCCAGGCTTCCGTGGGGTCCCAGGCTCTCCAGCCAGAAGATCTCGGTCCTCTTGGCAAAATTCCGGAGGTACGGGCCGAAGGTCAGGGTCTGGGAAAAATGCTCGTTGATTATCTTTCTCTTTTCCCCGATGGAAAGGCCGTAATCAGCCAGGGATACCTCGATCACGTATTCCGGGTGTCCGGTCGGATGCCTCCATTCAGAGGATCTTTCCGGCCAGGAGGGCTGGTTGGCCTCCCAGTGGATCAGGTAGCCGAGATGGGCCTTGTAGTTGGAAAGCTCTGAATAGAGCCCGGCCAGGGACTGGGTGACGAACTTGGCCAGGGACCAGTGGTCGCCATGGGTGTCGGTAACCCGGGGGGTCACTACTATTGTCGGATCAAATGCCCTGATAATGCCTGTGAAGTCAGCCAGGCAGGCCGACCTGCTGTAAGGGTTTCCCGGATTGTAGGCAAACCCGTACTCCTCCGGAACGGCCTCCTTGAGGGTGAAAGGACTCTTGTAGGGGGTTTCAGAGAGCCAGATTTTGGCACAACCCCCATCAGGATACCCCATGAAAATCAAATCGTCTTCCGACAGCCCCGCGAGCTTCATCCCGGAGAGGGTCTCGTTGCGACGCAGGATCCCGTAATCCAGCATGTCGAAATCCCCGTCGCCATCCCGGTCGTATGCCATTTCCGGATGCCGGGCCACCAGTTCTTCCATGGCACTGGTGTTGGCGTCTCCGCAGGTGAAGAGCACTACCTTGACGGTGTCACCCCGGCTCAGGGCTTTACGAATCAGGCCGGGAGAGGATAGCGCTTCATCATCAGGATGGGGGGCGAAGATAATGATCCGCTCGCTGCCCCTTTCCGCCAGGATAAAGGGCAGGCCCGCGGATACTGCAAACAACAACGACAGAATACCAACAACTTTTTTCATCTCTATTCCTCCCATCGACCAGCCTTATTCTCGAGCATGCCAGGGGAGAGCCTCCCGGATTATCGGCCCTGGTCCATGAACAATGCGGCTGGGGCCTGGCCTGATACATTTGAACATTACATTTATTATAGCATCGGCCCTGAGGGAGAAAACCCCGGCAGGACCGATGTGTTTAACCCGCATTTCTCATCAGCTTGCTACTGCGCTACGAAAACCGTTGAGAAATGCGGAATAACCTCTTACTATTTTTGACCCCGTTTTCGAACATTGGTTCTCGGCCCGGGCCTGAATCCGGTTAATACCGGGTTCAAAATAACGGGAATCGCCCGGTACCCTTGCTTCTTCATCAGGAAATCACCAGAATGTAGGAAATGACAGTTCGAATGTCCCGGCACGCCTGAAAATGCCGGGAGGCAATGGAAAGATCAAAATAAGAGCCATGAAAATAGTTTTGTGTGTCGGGGCCGGCCTGACCGGTTCAGTTATTGCCCGGAAACTTGCGGACCAGGGAGTGGGAGTAACGGTAATTGAAGAGCGCGGACACATTGCCGGAAACTGCTTCACTCACAGGGATCCCGGGACCGGGATCATGGTCCATGCCTTCGGCCCACACATTTTCCATACCAGTGACAGGAAGACCTGGGATTACGTAAACCGCTTTGCTGAATTCAGCCCCTGGGTCAACCGGGTCAAGGCAGTGGCGCGGGGCAGGGTCTATTCGCTTCCGGTCAACCTGCTCACCATCAACCAGTTTTTCGGGAAAACCTTTTCTCCCCGGGAAGCAAAAGATTTCATTGAACATCACCTCGCGGAAAAAGACACCAGGGGCCCGGAGTCTTTTGAAGAAGAGGCCCTCAGCGGAATCGGCAGGGAATTGTACGAAGCTTTTTTCAAAGGCTATACCCGCAAGCAATGGGGAATTGACCCCCGGGAACTTCCCGCGTCTGTCCTGAAACGGCTGCCGGTCCGTTTCAGCTATGACGACAATTACTACTCCGACACGTTCCAGGGAATCCCGGGCGAGGGTTACACGGAATTGGTAAGGAATATCCTTGACAGCGACAGGATCGAGGTGTGCCTCAACACGAGTTTTGAAGAGACGGACAGGGAGGAGTTTTCCCACGTTTTCTACACCGGAAGGATTGACCGCTTTTTCGGCTACCGGTTCGGAGTTCTTCCCTACCGGACCCTGGATTTTGAGCATTTCCACCCTCCCGGTCACCTGGGGGGGGATTTTCAGGGCTGCGCCGTCATGAACTATTGTGACGAATCGGTTCCCTTCACCCGGGTCGTGGAGCACCGCCACTTCACTCCGGGGGAACACTATCCCGGGACAATCTGCTCCCGGGAATTCAGCCGGGAATGCGGTCCCGGAGACATTCCTTTCTACCCGGTGCGGCTGGCTGAGGGAGATGCGGCGGTTGAACGGTATCTTTCAGCAGCGGAAAAGGAAAAGGGGGTCACCTTTGCGGGAAGGCTGGGAACCAACCGGTACCTCGACATGGATGACGCGGTGGCAGCCGCTCTCCAGGCTGCTGACGCATTCCTGGAATCTCCGGGATAGCCCGGGTTCCAGCTCACTTGTTCCCGGTGGAGAGGAGGCTGCGCAGCTTCCTTCGCTTTACCGCCCTGTTTGTATACTATAATTATTTCGAAATCTTGTGGTTGCCATTTTAAACCGAGGAAAACAGGATACAGGAAATCATGAAAAGAAAGCCGGAAATTTCAGGGAGGAGAGAATTCCTCAGGAAAACCATGACCGCCGCCGGAGTGGCGGCTCTTGCCGGAACCTCTGGGCTGCGATGGGTGAAGGGAGCGGCCCCTGAACCGGGCGGCGTCGCCCTGACTGCGGGGGAGGACAGGGCCGACAATGTTTTCAGGGCCCTTGATTACGTCAGGCAGGACATCATCGATTCCATCAGGGGGAGGCAGGTGATCATCAAGCCCAACAATGTCTCAATCACCCGCCAGCTGGCCGCGACCCATGCCGGATGCCTGGAAGGCACCCTGGAATTCCTGGAATCAATCGGCGTCAGGAAGGTCATCATTGCCGAATCCACGGCGACCGGGACAGCCATGGAGGGGTTCGAGAGTTTTGGATACCCGGCCCTGCAGAAGAAATACAATATCGAATTCATGGACCTTGATGATGAAGGTTACGAAATAGTCCACCTCTTCGACCAGAAGACCTTCCAGCCCACTCCGGTCAGGCTCTCAAAGGTGCTGCTGGACAGGGAAAGGAATTTCATCATTTCCGCGGCCGTGCCCAAGACCCATGACCGGGTAGTCAGCACCCTCTCACTCAAGAACATCGTTTTCGGAGCCCCTCTGAAGGACAAGGGATTCAGGTGGGGGCAGGACCGCAAGCCCGGCACAACCAGCGACAAGCCGGTCGCCCACGGCTCCGGGCACCGGGCCACCAATTTCAATATCTTCACCATGGCCTCCCGGCTTTACCCGGACCTGGCCCTGATCGACGGGTACCGGGGAATGGAGGGGAACGGGCCGACCGGGGGTGATCCGGTTGAGCACCGGTTCGCCGCGGCAAGCGTTGACTGGCTGGCTGCCGACCGGGTGGCCCTGGAACTGATGGGCATAGACTTCGGCAAGGTCGGATACCTGAATTACTGTGCCAGGGCGGGATACGGCCGGGGAGAACTGGAAAAAATCAGGATCCTGGGAGAAAAGATCGACGACCACCGCAAATCATACCGGCTCTCCGATACAGTTGAAAAGCAGCTGAGCTGGCAGCAGGAAGCGGTCGTAAGCTGAGAGGGCCCGAGACAGGTTTTCAGGGAAGGATAGAGAAATAGTTCATGGCTGACCAGGGAAACGAAGGAATGCTTTCGCCTTTTCTCCGAGAGAGGAGGGTCAGGGAGGCAAAGGCCCATATCAGGGGCAATGTCCTGGATGTCGGATGCGGCTCCGGACGCCTGGCTGATTGCGTTGATTCCGGCCACTACCTCGGGGTGGAACCGGATGGCGAATCCCTGGACGCGGCCCGGCTTCGTCACCCGGGACATCTATTTCAAAGGGACCTTCCGCCGCGCTCGAGAAAGTTCGACTCAATAGTCGCTCTGGCCGTCATTGAGCATGCTCCCGATCCGCTCGAATTCCTGGAGGAGCTCTCAGCCAGGCTCGATCCCGACCCGGAAAGCAGGATCATCTGCACTACGCCCTATCCCAGCTTTGACCGGGTACACAGGGCCGGGGCTGCCCTTGGATTGTTCAGCCGCCATGCCGGGGAGGAGCACCAGCAGCTTCTCGGCCCCGGCGAACTGAAGTCTCTCGCCGGGAAGTGCGGGCTTTCCATCGCCCTCTACCGCCGCTTCCTGCTGGGCGCAAACCAGCTCCTGGTCCTGAAGCAGCGACAGGAATACTCCGGGTAAACAGGTGAAACATGACCCCTTCGAAAATGCTTTATGACCAGCTGAGGGAAAGCAGACTTGATTTTTTCGTGAGTGTGCCCTGCACCCTCCTTGACGAGCTGATCTCGCTGGCCGCAAATGACAGAGAGATCTTCCACACACCTGTGACCAGGGAAGAAGAGGGGATCGGAATCCTTGCCGGGGCGGCCCTGGCCGGGAAGAGGCCCGCTATCCTGATGCAGAACTCGGGACTGGGCAATTCCCTGAACGCCCTCTGCTCCCTGGTCAACTGCTACCGGATCCCGATAATCCTGGTCATAAGCCACCGGGGAAGCAGGGGAGAGAAGATCGAAGCGCAGATGCCAATGGGAAGGGCAACGGAACGTTTGCTGGAGGCGGCTGAAATCCCCTGCCACGTCATCTCCAATACCAGGCAGCTCGCTGCCGCGGGACAGGTAATCAGTTCGTCCTTCGAGGAATCCATCCCCTCAGCCCTCCTCTTGCCCTACAGCTTCTGGGAGGAAGGAGAGATCAAGTGACCAGGTACGAAACCATCCAGATGATCATGGACCGGGTGAAGGATGAGATCGTGGTCGGCAACATCGGCCATCCCTCGCAGGAAATTTTTCAGATCAGGGACCGGCCCCGCAATTTCTACATGCTGGGGTCGATGGGCCTGGCGTCATCAATAGGCCTGGGCCTGGCCCTCTCCCGGGAGGAAACCGTAATCGTAATCGAGGGGGAGGGATCGGTCCTGATGAACCTCGGCAGCCTGGCCACCATCGGCGTCACTCGGCCGAGAAACCTCTGCCTGTTTATTATCGATAACGAATCCTATGGCTCCACCGGTTTTCAGCCCAGCTTCACTGCCGATGGCCTCGATCTCGCTGCAATCGCCCGCTCCTGCGGAATCGAAAATACCCGTCTTTGCCGGACTCCTGAAGAATTCGAGAATCTTCTGCCCGCGGTGCTGGGGGAGGAAAAGGGGCCCTATTGCACAGTCATCAAGACCAGCAGGAGCGTACCTGACAACCTGGAGATTATTCCTTATCGAGCTGAATTCATTAAGGAAAGGTTCAAAAACGGAATTAATGCAAAAAAACAGTGATTGCATCCAGGTAAGTCGAGCCACAGCTTTCGGCGGATCGTACGGGGGGTGAAACCTGGGAAAGAACCCAATCTGAAATCGGGAAAAAGAGGCCGAAAGTGCTGCTTCGGTCGTTTTCCCGACCCCGATACCGATACCCACCCCGACGCCGAGAAGGCAGGCCGGGTAAAGGTGGCCTGAGAAAGGATCAGGTTTTTAAAACGCAGCCTTTAGCCCCTGTTGAGCGGCCGCCTTCCTCTTGCGGACCAGGTTCGTGACAGCCCCGGATATGTCATCAAAGGAAAGCCTGTCACTGTTGAAAACGGCATCGTAAAGAAGGGGATCGGCAATGTCCCTGCGGAAATGGACCTTGATCAGCCTGGCCCGGTCATGGTCCTTTTGCAGGATCACCCGCCCCGCATCCTTCACTCCGCCCGCCCTGATCCTCTCAGTCCTGGATTTCAGGGAAGCGATCAGTCGAAGGTGTATTCCCAGGGGGAGTGTCTCAGTTACACACCAGCCGGCCCTGCCGATGATGATCACCTTTCCCAGGGTTGCCATTGTCCGGATAACATCAAAAAGCTGCTTGTAGACCAGGGTCTTCTGCGAAGGCTCCCCCAGCAGGCTGTACACCAGGGCCTGTACTTCAGAATAGTATTCTTCGGAGAGAAGCGCCCGCACCGCCCGGTTAAGTTCAGTGTCGGAAACCAGCTTTTCACAGAGCTCCCGGTCAAAGACCTTCCATCCCCTGAACACGGATTCCCGTTCTTTTTCAAAGGCCTTAAGCAGGGATTCAGCCAGGGAATAACCGCCTGCCCCGCATTCCCTTGAGATGGTTATGAAAGGATAGAGGCCTTCTTCGGGAGCCCGGTCGGAGTGCGGGTGTTCCTCGTAGCTGTTAGCTTTGAGGAAGCCCCTCATTTCTCTTAGAATATCATTCATGACAGCCTCCCAAGCAGCATCGGGGCCGCTGCCCGGGAGCCGTTCCGGTTGTAGAACAGCTCCTGACCCTATTATTTTAGGCCCATCAGCCGGTGACAGTCAATCATTAAAGGAACAGGAGTTACCCAAATTATCAGCGCCCGGGCGGGAGCGGACTACCTGTCTATTTTGCGCTGGATAAGGCGGACAATTTCATCAGCCGTGGTTTCAATCGGCTTGCCCGTCACGTCGATTATCGGGATGCCCCGGTGCTTGAGCTGGCGTTCTATGTCATCAGTCTCTTCAAAGACCTTAACCGGATCAACATACTCCGAACGGCCGTCGACCAGGCCGAGGCGCCGCTGTCGGTGCCTCCGGTGCTCGACCAGTTCGCTGGGAGTAATCGTCAGCCCGACCACCCTGCGCATATCAAGCCTGAACAGTTCGTCAGGAGGAGGAATCCCGGCGACCAAAGGAATGTTGGCCACCCTCCACCCCAAAACGGACAGGTAGAGGCTCACCGGTGTCTTTCCTACCCGGGAAGCCCCAATCAGGACAATCTCGGCATCTTTCCATCCCCCGGGGTTTTTGCCGTCATCATGGGCGAGGGTGTAGTCCATGCCGCTGATCCGGTCGAAATAGGACCTGTAAAGCTGGCGGTAGAGGCCCGGCTTGCCGAGAGGCTTCTTTCCAAGCCTGCCGCAGAGCGCGGTCATGAACGGCCCGACCAGGTCGATGGCCTCCACCTCCAGTTCCTCAGCCGTCTTCACGGCCAGGCGGCGAAGTTCAGGGTCGACAAAGGAATGAAGAATCAAGGCGTTGCGTGACGCTGCCTTATGGAAGACCCTGGATACCCTCTCGGCGGTACGCACCTTCGGGTAAATTTCGAAATCCACCCTTGACTGCTCGAACTGGGCCAGGACTGTGCGGGCAAGCTGTTCTCCCGATGCCCCGACTCCTCCTGATACCACGAAGAGCGGAA
>CAZOGT010000143.1:0-7608 GCA_964579015.1 uncultured Acidobacteriota bacterium
GCACCGGCGAGACAGGTTCGTTTTCCGCCGGCATCGAAGGAGTCAGGGACATAATCTTCACGAAAGTTCCCTGAACAGGAAGACATCATGACCGATTCCGGCAATAACGCTGCCTCTACTGCAGGATCAGTCCGTGTGTACGGGGAGGGACTCTTTCCCGGTGATGGATTCAATTTCTATTTTCAAAATGCAGACTTCATCCAGGCAGGGGCCGAAATCCAGTTCCTCCCCGGCCGCCCTGTCATAATGCCGCATCAGGAGAGTCAGTCCAAGCCGTTTCTCCTCGTCTGAATCGACTACCGATATCCTGCCCCTGCCGGCCACACTCCTGAAATGGGTGCCGCATTTGGACGGAATGCTTCTGTGGACGATTTCCACCCCGGTTTCGGCCTGGAATGAGACCCGGTTGTTTTTCCTGACCAGGTCGAGCTTTTTACCCTCCCGGGCGCAATGTATATAAATGGCGTCATCCTGGTACCCAAAATTGACAGGAACCAGGTAGGGCCAATCCCCGTCCACCAGAGCCAGGTGCAGGACCAGTGCCTCATCCAGGATGTTGTTGATAGCTGTTCGGTCGGATATTTCCTTGTCAGTTCTTCTCATACCGGCATCACCCTGCTACTGTTGGTCACCATATCCGCTGGTGACATCTTCTTCCCATCTCTTGTACTCCTCCAGCAGCTGCTCGACCAGTTCCGGATGCTGATCCGAAAGATCCCGGGTTTCTCCCAGGTCATCAGTCAGGTTATAAAGCTCCGGCTGGTTATCACCTATCAGGCACAACTTCCAGTCACCCTGCCGGATTGCCCGGTTTTCACCATTTTTCCAGCAGGCAGTCCTGGCGGAAAATACTTCAAGGCCCTTCAGCTGTCCGGTTATGCTGATACCGTCCGGGGCGGCTTCTCTCGGCAACTGGGCATTGGCAAGCTCGGCGAAAGTAGGCAGCATGTCCATGGTCATCACCAGGTTGTTATTCTCAGTGCCGGCCGGGACCCTCCCGGGCCACCAGGCTATAAAGGGAACCCGGTGCCCACCTTCATAAACCTCGGTTTTCTGGCCCCTCAGGGGCCCATTGCTCGAGATATTCTCGAATCCTCCGCTTTTATAATCGATATACCCCCCGTTGTCGGATGTGAAAATTACCAGGGTATCCTCCTCCAGTTCCTGTTGCCGGAGGGCGTCGATGATCTCCCCTACCCCCTTGTCCACCGATTCCACCATAGCCTTGACATGAGGCGCTACATTCTTGCGGTCGGGAATGATCCCCCATTTATCCTGGTGGTAATCGATTCCCTCCTGCCTGTGCGGAGGATCCTCCGGCCCCTGCCAGGGAAAATGAATGGCCAGGTAGGATACGTAGAGAAAAAAGGGCTGCCCGGCATGCCGCCGGATGAAATCCACGCTGTGCTCCGTAATCAGGTCAGTGCTGTAACCCTCTTCCATTTCCAACTCGTCATTATGCCACCAGTCCCTGCGGCCGGAACGGTCGATACGGGTATGGTGGTCTCCGTCTCCTGAGCCGAGCCCGATGAATTCATCGAAGCCCTGGCCAGGCGGCAGGAAAGGCGGCTGGTACCCTAGATGCCATTTGCCAAAAAGAGCTGTCGCGTATCCCGCCTCCCTGAGGACCTCGGGAATCGTTACGGCGTCAAGGGGAAGGCCTTGCTCATAATGCCTGGTCCCGTCGAGGGCCCGTTCGAATTCCGGTCCGAAACGGTACTGGTAGAGCCCGGTCAGGAACGCTGCCCTGGTGGGGGAGCACATCGGCCCGTTGGAGTGAAAATCGGTGAACCGCAACCCGTTCCCGGCCAGCGAATCAATGTTCGGAGTCCGGTTTATCCTGCTTCCGTAGCACCCGATATCTCCATATCCAAGGTCATCGGCCATAATGAAGACGATATTGGGAGGCCGGTCCCTGCTCTCAGCCGGGGAGCAGGATGCCAAATAGAAGGCCGGCAGGAGAAAAAAACAGAGGAGTGTTAATCCGGTTAACTTCATGTCAAATCCATTCAAAACGGTCAGTTGCCAGTCATCATGCTCGGGCCGGCGAGGGTCAGCCGATAACCGGTCTCAGGACGGTACAGCCGAGTTCGGAGAATCTCTTTTTCAGCCTCCCCAGGAGCTCTTCGTCCTCGCAGATGCCGATCACGGCCCCGCCGGAACCGGCATACTTGGAGCAGACTCCCATTTCCCGGGCCAGTTCGACCATCCTGATGTTCTCAGGGTTAAGGCGCACCAGGCCGGCCCTCAGGTCAAAGTTTTCATTCATCAGGGCTGCCAGCTCCTCATGGTCTTCAGCCAGAATGGCATCCCGGCCCTGCCTGGCTATCTCGGCAAAGCGCTCCATGGCCCTGACTACAGCCTTGTCGCCCTGCAGCCATCGTTCCCTCAGATTATTGTGGTAGATTCCGGATATTTCGCTCAGGTTTGACTGGTAGGCCAGGTAGAGCCCGGGCAGCAACCCGGAATCCATTGTTTCGTAGTTTCCGTAGCCCTGTTTTTCGAAATCCTCCCGGTTGAAATCCATGTAGACCAGGGTGTCGTACACCTGGCAGACGCGGTCCTGGAGGCCCGCGGCAATTCCAATCTCCCTGGTTTCGGTCTCCAGGATCAGGTTGGCCAGGACCTGGGGAGGGATGTCCACAGAATAGAACTCACAAATTGCCTTAAATACAGCGGTTATGATGGCACTTGAACCGGCAAGGCCGACCTGGCGCGGAATATCGGTTTTGTACCTGAGAGAAAAATTCTCTTCCGGAAGCTCTATGCCCTGTTTCCTGCAGTATTCGGCAAAAACCTTGATGGCGGCCTTGATCAGCCTGAGCCCGCCATACAGCCCGTTAAGCTGGACATCATCAACAAGCTCCTGCATCCTGTTGAACTGGCACTGGTCCTGTTTCCCGAGGACTACTTCCAGTTCAGGCCATTCATAAAGCACAACTTCAGCGCTGAAATTCCGGATGGTGGCAGAAATGGTTTTCCCGAAGTATCCGTCCGAAGGATTACCTAAGAGCCCGATTCTCGCGTAGGCGCGCTTCCTTATTATTCTCACCGGCTTTCTCCTTGATAAAAGCTTTAACCTCTTCACCGTAATCGGGATCATCCATGGCAAATTCGATAAAGGCCCTGTAATAGGCCCCGAAATTTCCTATGTCATACCTGTTGTCACCAGCAGGGAGCCTGATACCCATTACTTTGCGTCCATCCCTTATCAGGAGCCTTATGGCGTCTGTCAACTGTACTTCTCCGCCCTTATCCGCGTAGGTATGGTTAATGGCATCATAGATCTCAGGGGTAAATATGTACCTCGCTGAAACCGCCAGATTGCTGGGAGCTTCTCCTGCTGCAGGCTTTTCAACCATGTCGGAGATGACAAACACACTTCCGTCTGAAACCGGCTTGACAATCCCATATGAGGATAACCGGTCCGGGGTCCATTCCTGCACGGCAATTATGCAGGACGGCTGCTCCTCTTCAAAAACACGGCACATCTGCTCCAGCAGCCGGGACCTTCCCTGCAGCCCGATTATGCTGTCTCCCAGGGCTACCGCAAAAGGATCGTTCTTGGTAAATTTCTGGGCGCACAGGACTGCGTCTCCCAGGCCCTTCTGTTTTCTCTGCCTGGTAAAGAAAAACTGCAGCCGCAGCCGCTCATATTCAAGTTCGGGCAGCAGGTCCTCTTTTCCAGTCTCCCTGAGCCTCCTGGTCAGCTCATGGTCAAAATCGAAATGGTTCTCTATAGAGGTTTTATTCCTGCCGGTCACCAGCAGTATCTGGTCAATTCCATTTGCCTCCATTTCTTCCACCACATATTGCACAACCGGTTTCTTGGCAACAGGCAGCATCTCCTTGGGCTGGGACTTGGTTGACGGCAAGAGCCTGGTACCCAGGCCGGCGACGGGTATCACTGCTAATTTTATTGATGACATCATGCTCCCCGGGAAAAATCCCTGTTCAGGCAAACCCTGATCCCTTTTCAGGGCAGCGCTGCCATGCAGGTTGTTTGCCAGTAAAAAATCGTCTCCTCTGCTCCTCTGCATTCTAGATTATATTTGCCGATCATTAAAATCAAATTCTCGGATTTCCCTGAATGCCCGGCGAAAACCATGAACAGCCTGAAGATCAAAGCAGGTAATGAGTCAACAAACGCACCCCTCAACAATACTTTTAAAAAGAACCGGCACTCCAGGAAGAATGGAAGGCCGTTCCGATTGAGGTCCCGGTTCCCGTATCCTGTTACAAGGTTGCTGATCTGGAAAATCTGGTAAACTGTCCCTGATCAATATGCATGAATTATCCATTGCCGAGGCGATTATTAATTCGACCTTGGAAGAAATTCAAAAACATGGAGGCGGGAAAGTTGAAGAAGTAGGGCTTCGGATCGGATACCTGAGCGGAGTAATGCCCGATGCCCTGGAATTCGCCTATGAGATAGCAGTCAAAGACACACCTCTGGACGGTTCCGGAATCAACATGGAAATGGTTCCCGCATCAGGAACCTGTTCTGATTGCGGGGAACCCTGCAGTTTTGAAATGACACCTTTTGCGTGCCCTGCCTGCGGATCTTTTAATATTGTTTTAAAAGGGGGCTATGAACTTGATATTTCTTATATTAAAATTGAGAGTTCATAATCCACATCATCCAGCCAAACACTAAAATAGTCCTACATACCAGGAATTTATAAATGAAAAAAGAAATCGGAATCGAGAGAAAAATACTTTCAGAAAATGAACGGCTTGCGGCCGAACTGAGAAACAGGATGGTCCTGAACGGTGTTCTGAGCCTGAATATCGTGAGCTCTCCCGGGGCCGGAAAAACCAGCCTCCTTGAAAAAACCCTTCGCGATCTTAAGGATGAGCTCAACATTGCAGTTGTCGCCGGAGACGTCCAGACTGAAAACGACGCAAAGCGTCTGATCGAGGCCGGAGGCTCCTGGGTCAAACCTCTCATAACCGGAGGTTCCTGTCACCTTGACGCAAGAATGATTTCGAGGGCCCTCAAGGACCTGAAACTTAAAGGCCTCGACCTGCTCATCATTGAGAATGTCGGGAACCTGGTTTGCCCTGCCAGCTATGACCTGGGCGAGTACATGAAAGTCGTCCTGATCAGCGTACCTGAAGGTGATGATAAGCCGCTGAAATACCCCGGCATGTTCAGGCGATCAGGCCTCATGATTGTAAACAAGACCGATCTGCTGGGAACTTCAGACTTTTCCATGGAGGAAGTGAAGAAGAATGCCAGAAGCATTAATCCTGATCTTGACATCCTGGAGACTTCCTGCAGCAGCGGCGCGGGATTTGAAGACTGGTATGAATGGCTGAGAAAACATCTTAGACGAACCAAAAAGAAATCCGTATAACCCCCCAGTTCCTCTGTGAAGTTCAGGCCAGGCACCGCGGGAATAACATCCAGGCATTTCCTCCAGGAATTTCCATGATGCCTTATCCTTCCCGGTCGGCAGAGCCCATGATTAAACGCAAAAAATTCAAAGTAAACGGAATCGTCCAGGGCGTTGGCTTCCGTCCCTTTATCTTCAATCTTGCTTCGAGACTGGGCCTTTCCGGCTCTGTCCTGAATTCACCGTTTGGGGTGGTGATCGAGGCGGAGGGTTCTCCTGAACAACTGGACAGTTTTCGGGCAATGATTGAATCGGACGCACCTCCACTTTCCCGGATCCTGGAGTGCCTTACCGAGGACATCCCTCCGGTAAACGACCGGGATTTCATCATCCTCAAAAGTGAACAGGGAAAAGCCTCCGATACCCTGATTTCTCCCGATGTCGCGGTATGCGAAAACTGCCTGAGGGAGATGAGAGACCCCGCCGACAGGAGATACCTGTACCCTTTTATAAATTGCACTGACTGCGGCCCGCGCTTTTCCATTGTTCACTCCCTTCCGTACGACCGGGCCAACACTTCAATGCGGGACTTCACGCTCTGCCCGGAATGCAGGAGGGAGTATGAAGATCCTTCTGACCGCAGGTTTCATGCCCAACCCAATGCCTGCCCGGTTTGCGGCCCCTCCATAAGCCTGGTGAAAAGCCCCGGCTCTCCAGTTCATGACAATGAACCAGAGATCCCAGCCTGCACAGGGACTGAAACCATCAGCAGGGTGCAGGAGTTGCTTCGTGAAGGTGCGGTCATTGCTGTCAGGGGTATAGGAGGTTTCCACCTGGCTGTGGACGCTGCCAACAGCCAGGCGGTCCGCAGGCTCCGGGCCAGGAAGGGCCGGGAAGAGAAGCCATTTGCCGTTATGGCTGCGGACCTCGAAGCCATCAGGAAAATTTGCAGGGTCTCAAGGGCGGAAGAATCCGCGCTCCGAAGCTGGCAGCGGCCCATTGTACTGCTTGGAAAATCAGGCGCCGGGCACCTTGCCCGGGAGGTTGCCCCCGAGAATTCCTGTTACGGGATCATGCTCCCCTACTCCCCCCTTCATTACCTGCTGCTTAATGGGCCGCTTCGCTACCTGGTAATGACCAGCGGAAATTATACCGACGAACCGATCGCTATCAGCAACCGGGAGGCCCTGGACCGGCTTTCCGGAATTGCCGACTGGTTCCTGTTCCATAACCGGGATATCCTGCAGCGATGCGATGACTCGATCGTGAGGGTCACCGACCGGGAACGCCTCTCCATTCTCCGGAGATCCCGGGGCTTTGTCCCTTATCCCGTTTTCATCGGCGGTAAATCCCCGGAAACAATCCTGGCCTGCGGACCAGAACTCAAGAATACCATTGCCTATCTCAGGGATGACCGGGTCTTCATCAGCCAGCACATCGGAGACCTGGACAATCCGGAGGCCTTCAAGTTCTATCAGCACTGCATACAGCACCTGGGAAAAATTCTTAGAATCGATCCGGAATTCCTGGCTTACGATCTTCATCCCGAGTATCTTTCTACGAAATGGGCCCTGGAACAGGACCTGCCCGGCCTGGGAGTCCAGCACCACCATGCCCACCTGGCCTCGGTACTCGCCGACAGCAATGTCGACGGCCCGGCCATAGGAATCATACTGGACGGTACCGGTTACGGGACCGACGGGACCATCTGGGGCGGCGAGGTCCTGGCAGGGGACGCCTCGGGATATGAACGTTTGTCCTGGCTCAACCCCTTTCCCCTTCCCGGCGGGACCATGGCCATCAGGCAGCCTTGGAGGATTGCCGTCTCCCTGCTGGACCGGGAGTTGGGGGAGGGCTTCAGGGATATGCCGCCGGGGATCCTTTCAGGCACCAATGACCGGCAAATCAATAACCTGCTCAAGATCTCCAGGGCGGGGATCAATGCACCGCTCACTTCCAGTTGCGGAAGACTGTTTGACGCGGTGTCAGCCCTGCTCGGGATAAAAACCGAGATTGCCTATGAAGCACAGGCAGCCATCTCCCTGCAGATGACGGCAAGAGAGGAAGAAGAGACTTTTTACAGCGAAGCGATCGGATCCATCTGCTCCCTCGGCCCGATCAGGCTTGACTCCCTCTTAAGGCCGATCCTCCGTGACCTGCGCAAGGGCGTAGATAAGAGCATATTAGCCGCACGCTTTCAGAATACCCTGGCTGAAATGTTCACCAGGTCCGCCATGTTGGCAAGGCAACAGACCGGGTTGACCAGGGC
>CAZOGT010000144.1:0-7519 GCA_964579015.1 uncultured Acidobacteriota bacterium
TCCTGTAAGCAGCCTGGCAGTGATACAGGACAGTTTCCCGGGCTGTAATGATGCAAATAGATCTGGTATCTTTATCTTTAGTGTGATCGGTTACGGTCAGTACCAGGAGCTATACAAAAGGTATGATAATGGCTAATAAGGAAGCTAACCAGCAGGGCAACAGCTGTGGTTCGTGCAATGACACCGGGTGGATCAGGGTCTTTGAAGATGGTGTCCGGCGCAGCGCCAGGTGTCCGGAATGCGGTGCAAGGAAACTCAGGGCCCGGCTGATGTCCGCAGCCGGGATCCCAGCCATCTATGCAGACCGGGACTTCAGCATGTTTCACAAGGGAGATCCGTCTCAGGCAGCAGCGGTGGTCAGGACCATCGACTTCCTGGAAAAGTATCCGGAAGTTGAAAGGGGGCTTCTTTTTGTGGGCCCCTGCGGTGTCGGCAAAACCCATCTTTCAGTTGCTCTCCTGAAATCACTGATCACGGAAAAGCAAGTGCAGGGACGCTTTGTTGACGAAGCCGAGCTTCTCAGCCGGCTTCAGCACTCCTATACCCCTGATAACCAGGAATCCGAGGAAAGGATACTTTCCGCCCTTAAGGAAGCCGACCTTCTGGTCTGGGATGATTTGGGAACCGGGAGGCCTACGGAATGGGCGAAAAGTAAGATCAGCGAGGTAATCAACCACCGGTATACCTACTGTAAATGGACGGTAATGAGTTCCAATTACCCGATGCCGGGATCTGCAGGCAAATGGAACCAGCTCCAAAGCAGCCCTACACTGGAGGAGAGAGTCGGAACCCGTCTCTTTTCCAGGATAATGGAGATGTGTGAAGTAGTTGAGATCAATGGGGTTGATGCCAGAATCGAGATTCACAAGGCCCGTTTGGATTTCAAGGCCGGCAGGAAGCCGGAGAAAAAATCGGCCCTGATTCCTGAGAAATCCCTCTATTGTCCAAAATGCTCGAGCCTTAATATCAGTGTTCAGGACGAAGTGCAGGCGATTGAGAAAGGCAAGGGCCCCTGCATTGATATCTCCGCGGCGTGTTGCGAATGCGGGACATTGTTCGGGGCCCGGTTTTACCTGCAGACGGGAAAACTGACTTTCCATGAAACAAAACAGGGTTGAATGGCATCCTTTAAGGTGTCCGCAGGCTTGTTTGTCTCTCCAGCATAGGGGCCGGATTCCTTTTTGGCAGTGAATTCACGCAGAGTCCGGTGTTGGGAGTATAATTATAAAAAGTGCCAGTCGTTTCAGAAGCATGAAGCGAGAGAGGTGTTCCCGGGGCATTTTCCGGCCTGTACCGACTTGGTTCGACTGGAATTTACTTAAAATTTTTTGGGGGGAATAATGAAAAGAGTTATTTTTATATTTTTTTTCTTGACCATGGCAGTCCTTTCCGGATGGACATTTGGGGCATTGAATGAGGTCGCCTCGCGAAGCCAGTTCAGTTCGGAATCGATCAGGATTAATTTTGAAGATCTTACAACCGGGACTGTGGCTTCAAAACAGCTGGCCAAATGGGGGGTCGAGTTCCTGGAAGGATCTCATGGCATCCCCACGGTGTCCCAGGCATATGAGTGGGGTATTCTAACCACAGTAATTGAGAATACACCTGTATTGGGGAACTCTTCTGAAAAGCAGATGATCATCCATTTTTCCAATCCCGCCGCCAAGGTAGGCTTTGATTTGTATAACCTTGGAGGTTCCGGAGGTGCTGTTACCCTGACCGCGTACAACGTCCAGAATGAGTCAATCGGGACCCTGACAAAGAACGGTGTGCACAATTCAGACTTTATCGGCGTTGCCCCTGCCAGTGCCCAGGGCATAAGCGCACTGCATATTTCCTACGGTGCAAGCGTCAATGCTGAACAGGTTGCGGATATCAGCATTGAACTGGTCCAGAGGCCCCAGTTTGTAAGCTACCTGGCACAGTTTGCGGACGGGCCCATACCAGGTACCGGTGCCTTGCAGACCACTCTCCTGATAACCAATTTGAGCGATTCGACCGCCATCGGTTCCCTGGAGTTTTTCAGGAGCGACGGCACAGCCGAAACAGTGGAAGTTAATGGAATCGTTTCTGACCAGTTTGATCTGGAGATTCCATCATACAGCGCCGCTACCTTTTCCACTCCGGCCGGGTTTGGTTCTCTTGTTGCCGGCTACGCCAGGATCTCCTCCAGCGTCCCTATTGAGGCAACCGGAATTTTCAGGACCGTGGATACCTCAGGCGGCATCATCTCTGAGGCCGGCCTATCCTTGGAGGAGGGCGCGTATTCCTATGTCGGCGGTGTAAAGCAGGATATTGCCGGGGGTCTGAAAAGCGGAATTGCCGTAGTCAATATCTCAGGAGAGGCAATTAATGCTTCCATCAAGCTGTACGATGAAGATGGAGACCTTGCAGCGACCAATGTGGAGCTCCTTCAACTGGAGCCCGGCGAACACCGCGCCGTGTATCTTTCCGAAATGTTCCCTCAGCTGGCCGGACAGGACGTTTCCGGTTCCCTGAGGATTGTAAGTTCAGGCAAAGTAGCCGGAGTAATCCTCAGAAGCGCCAATAGCGGGTCCGGGGACGTGGTAATCTCCAGCCTGCCGATGGGTACACTTGAGAAATGAATGGCGGGCAGTTGATCCGGCGATTTAAGTCGCCATTGACGGATTCATGATCAGGGCCGGGCTTGACCTGCCAGGGAAAGCCCGGCCTTTTTTTGCAATACGCTCATTTTGATTTTTTTTGCCTGGAGTTTCGCAAAACCCTGTTTGCGTTATAGAATGTTTTCATGGCTAACATCTATCCGTTTAAAGGTTTTCGTTACGACAAATCAACCGTAAAGGATGTTTCCCGGGTTGTTACGCAGCCTTACGACAAGATTTCGGAGAAGCTGAAAAAGGAATATCTCGAGAGGCATCCTGCCAATATTGTCCGGATTATCCGGAATTCAGACTATCTGGAGGCTGCCTCGCTATGGCATCGATGGATTCAGAACAGGATTCTTGTCCAGGATCCCAAGCCCTGCCTTTACATTTACCGCCAGACCTGCACCATAGGTTCAGAGGGTATGGAAAGGACCGGAATAATCGGGCTGGTATCACTGGGTGATGAGGACCTGGTAGTCAAGGGCCATGAAACAATACTGGAAAAACCCCTTGAAGACCGCCTCAGGATGATAAGGGCAACCGAGGCCAATGAAGGCCTGGTTTTTACACTTTATTCCGATAAGGAACTCAGGGCGGACCGCATCCTGGACACCGTTGCCGACCTGTATAATCCTGCGATTGATATTATTGATGATTTTGATGTCCGCAACAGGATCTGGTGCCTCCATGATGAGAAGCTCATCGGCCAGATTACTGCCCTGCTGAAAGGGAAGCCCCTATATATCGCTGACGGCCACCACCGTTATCAGACTTCGGTTCTCTACCACCGGGAATGCGCGGAAAAAGATTGGCTGCCCGGAGCGGTCGAATCATTTGACAAGCGGATGATTGCTCTTTTCAACATGGAAAACCCCGGCCTGAAAATCCTGGCCACTCACCGGGCAGTAAAAAACCTGTCCGCATCAAGCCTTGCAGATATTGTTTCAACAGCCGAAAGGTTTTTCCACGTGGAACAGCTGCCTGATTCCAGCCGGCTTGAAGAACGGATGGCCGGTTTCCCGCACTGTTTCGGAATGATAATCGGGAAACGGCCCCGGTTCTATTTGTTGAGATTGAAGGAAGGGATGCTTGATGACTCTTCTTTTATGCCCGGGGTGAAAGGCGTCACCAGGAGCCTTGCGGTTAACATTCTTCACGAAGCTGTTCTCAACGGAATGCTTGGCATCGACCGGGACAAGTTGGCTTCCGGCGATTATGTAGGCTACTTTCGCAACGGTTCCGAGTTGCTTGAGGGTTTGAATAACGGGAGGTACCAGCTCGGCTTCCTGGTGAACCCCACAACGCTTGAAGAGGTCAGGACTGTTTCAGAGGCAGGGGAAAAAATGCCGCAGAAATCTACTGATTTTTTCCCAAAACTTCTCACCGGGCTGGTGATGATGAAAATGGAAATAGAAAAGTGAAGGCCGCAAACCTGACAGTCCTGTTATGGGCATTATTGATATATCCAGCTTTTGGGCAGCCCCGGCTGATAGCTCCGGAACCCGGGAGCTATCTTCCCGGTGACAGGATTGATCCTGAGGTGACCATCTATGATTCAGACGGACGCCGGATCAGGTTGGCGGAATTTTTTGATGCGGGCTTTGACGCTGTCGTCCTGGTTTTGCTGGGCGGGGCGGCTGATGATCTTCCCCGGGAATCCCGCAGGGGGCAGCTTTGGTGTGAGGACAGTTTTGATGACCTGGCGGTCCAGAGGGCGCTGGTCTCTTTTTTTGCTGACTGGCCGGTGCGTTTTATTGCCGTGGCCATCCCGGATGTTCTCACCCCCGAGAATGGGGGACGGGAGAATGTGCTGCTGGGTGGTGGTGACGATGACCGGGAGTTCTCGGAAAAATTATCGAGGTTTATCGGCAATACTGAGAAGGAAAGGCTGTCGACGGTCCTTCCTTTCGAAGATGTGTTCTATGACCCGAGGGGCAGGCTGGTCTTCAGCCTGGATTCTTTGGGAGAGGTCTCTCCGGGATATGGAGAGGTCCATGACTGGCAGGGTAAGTTCAAGTGGCACCTGGACCCCCGGACATACGGATTGCCCACGATCTGGGTGCTGACAGGGGACGGAAAGGTGGCCTGCGAACCTTTCTGGGGAAATGACTATGATTCCAGTCCTCCCCAGGTTAATTACGGTTTCCGGGAGCTGAAAGAAGCAGTCGAGAAGCTGCTCGAATGAAACCCGGCGGATGTCCCATGAAAATGAAGGCGCGGCCCTCCCCGGGAAACGTACTCTCTCATTGCCGGGATGACGTGATCCGGAATCCGGGGTTATCTGCCGGTCTGAGTTTCTCCAGGGTTTTCCCCCTCTTCATCCTCTTCTTCCGGCTCGGGCGGGATGGGCAGTTCCAGCAGCCTGAAGCTCCGGTAAAACTCATTGATTTTTTCCATGTGGGAAGCTACGTCGCCCAGCCCGACAATCAGGAGGCTGCGGCGTCCCCCGGCAATAAAGGCAAGATGCCAGTCCACGATTTCGTCTTCGTGCAGTCCCACTCCTTCCGCGTAGTACTGGTGGGTATCGTTGACCCTGATTTTGGGATGTTCCTCGCTCACCTCGGGCTGATCAATGAAATTGGACAACTCTTCCTCCAGGGGCCCGAAGAACTGTTCCACAACCTGGAGGCTGGAAAGGGTTATCCTCAGGGTCATGGTCCTGTCCGTATCCACAACCGTCAGGAATCCGTTGTGGATTTCGAGGATAAGGCCTTCGGGCACCTCCATTTCCAGGCCGGCTTCCCGGTATGCTACAGTGCCGGCAAGAATGGCCGAAGTTGCCATTGAGAGGGAAACTGCCAGAAGCAGCAGGGCTGGCAAGGCTTTCCCCGCATATCTGCATCTGTTCTTAGCCGGTAAGCAATTCTCTCCGCCTGTCATGGTCAGATAAAAGATACCATTGAAGGGAGCTTCTATCAAATATTAATCGAAATCGCGGAGTTTCTCCATTTTTCGCGGGTGAGAAGGATTATAAATCGGGATCGGGGTTGGGCGCCGGTATTGTAGAAATTGCTGAGGCGGACCTGAATCCTTGGGGTCCGGTCTGCCGGCTGGGGATTCGACCGCGATAGCGACACCGACCCCGGCCGCGAGATGTAATAAAAAGGGACCAGTGATGACTGGCATGGTGATTTAAAGTAGAATCATTGTAATGAGGCTGGCTGATTCCCGGTTCGGAGAATTATGAAATACATTTTACTGTTCGTAATCCTGATTACCATAATTTTGTGGGGGGAGAGGCTTTACTGGAAACGCCGGGCCGAACTTGGGGAATTCAGGCTTGCCCGCTGGAACAGGGCTGATTACGTGAAGAGCTTTGTAGATGCCTGGATCGACACGCGGCAGGAGAACCGGGTGCGGAAGCTTAAAGAAGGAAGGCCTGAGGAATAATTTGAGCTGTTAAAGGATTTTAAAAGGAGTGAAAATATGGCAAGATCAATAACACTATTTACAGGGCAATGGGCGGATCTGAGTTTTGAAACGGTATGCCGGAAGGCCCGGGAATTCGGATATGACGGATTGGAGCTTTGCTGCTGGGGCGATCACTTTGAGGTTCCCAAGGCGTTGGAAGATCCCGGCTATTGCGAGAAAAAATGGGAAACCCTGAAGAAACATGACCTTACCTGTCATGCCATCAGTAACCACCTGGTAGGACAGGCTATTTGCGATCAGGTTGACGGCAGGCACAAGGCCATTGTCCCGGATTATGTCTGGGGAGACGGGAATCCTGAAGGTGTGAGCCAAAGAGCCGCGGATGAGATGATAAGGACCGGAGAAGCAGCTGTTAAGTTCGGGGTGAAGATTGTCAATGGTTTTACCGGAAGCAGCATCTGGCCCTATCTTTATTCCTTCCCTCCCGTGGATCCTGGAACCATTGAGGCAGGATTCAGTGATTTTGCCGAACGCTTCACGCCGATCATGGATGCCTACAGGGAACTGGGAATCCGTTTCGGTCTTGAGGTTCACCCGACGGAGATCGCTTTTGACATTTCCACTGCCGAGAAAGCGCTGGAGGCGATTAACTACCACGAGAGTTTCGGATTTAATTATGATCCAAGTCATCTCGGCTACCAGGGTGTCGATTACATCGGCTTCATCCGGCAGTTCGGAGACAGGATTTTTCACGCCCACATGAAGGATGTCTACTGGTCGGACCGGCCCACCAGGGCCGGGGTATTCGGTGGACATCTGGACTTTGGAAATCCGGCCAGGTTCTGGGATTTCAGGTCCCTGGGCAGGGGCTCGATTGATTTTGAAGAAATCATCCGCGCTTTCAATGAAATCGGGTATTTCGGACCGCTGTCGGTCGAGTGGGAAGATGCCGGAATGGATCGAGAACATGGGGCTTCCGAAGCAGTGGATTTCCTGCACGCCCTTGATTTCGAGCCCTCAAAGCAAGCCTTTGATTCCGCGTTTGCCCGGGATTAGTGGTTCGGGCTGAAGAATGAGGCAATCATTCCCGGGGGGAGTGTTTCCCCCCGGAATGATTCAATTGCTATCCTTCCATAGTTTTGACCCAGATTTTTCTTCGGCGAGGGCCGTCGAAATCACAGAAGAAAATCCCCTGCCAGCGTCCCAGTACCAGCTTTCCGCCCTCGACAATAATCTGGAGTGACGGCCTGGTGATGGAAGCCAGGTAATGGGCGGGGGAGTTTCCCTCCATATGGTCAAAACGGACATTTGGGACTGCCTCGGGAAAGGCTCTCTCCATGTCGGATACCACGTCCGGATCGGCGTTCTCATTGATGACCAGCCCGGCCGTGGTGTGGGGGCAGAAGATTAGGCACAGTCCGTCGTCAATCATGCTTTCACTGACTGCCCGGGATATTTCCGCGGTGATGTCCTTAAGCTGGATTTTTTTGGTGGTAGCTACTTCTATCTCTTTTCTCTTC
>CAZOGT010000145.1:0-7486 GCA_964579015.1 uncultured Acidobacteriota bacterium
CACAGAAGGCCCAGGGGGACAGCGAGAAGTGTTCCGTAAATTTTCAAAAGGACGCTACTGCTCATAGCGGCATAAAGCCTGAAAAAATAATTTCCCAGTTCCAGGATGACTCCCGCAAAGACTCCCCCTGATAAAGCAGCCCACCACATAACCTTGCGGTTGGGAAGCAGGGTATAAATGGCTGACATGGCCAGGATATTGAGCAGAAGGCTGGTAAGCAGCAGGGAAATTCTTACCGCGGCATTGCCTGACCGATAACTCTCCACCTCCCTGCTGACCTCATCAGGATTATTGGAATCATATCTAAGATTCCCGGGGGTAACCGGGAAAGAATCCTCGGCCGGGGAAACCTCCTCCTCACCCCCGGCGCCCGACTGATCCTCATCAATTGTCTCCGCCTGGATGTCTTGTTTCGCGCTCGACTCAACAAGCGGTTTCCGGGCCATTGCGGCATCGAGGGAATCGACTGTACGGGCTACATACAGGTTCACATAAAGAGAAAGAACCATCAGCATCGGCACCAGGATGATGGCTGTTATGAATCCGCTTAACCTGGCCACGATGCTCCTGGATTTCTCCACTCTCCAGATCCGGTTGAAATCCTTGACCACATTGATAAAAAGGAAGAAACCGGTACCTATGAACATCAGCAGCCCAAAGCCTAAAATTGCCTTGGCATCACCGGCTACTGACCTGATGGCATCCACCAGATTATCCATTCCTGAAACTGCCGGAATCTGGTTCTTAAGGGTTGATATGAACATTTCGGTGTACATGCCCTCGCGGATCAGCCCGATTACACCCAGGAGAATGGCAAACACCGGCACCAGTGACAATAGAGTCGTATAGCTGAGAGAGCTGGCCATCCCCATTATGTTATGCCGATGGTACTCCGCCCAAACCAGGCTGACGAACCTCCCGGCAAAGGAGAAAATGCCCCAGTCTCCACTCCGGTCCGGAGTACCCCGTGATCTTTTCATCTTCATTACCTTCTATTATGGCATTATGGCTAGGCTGATAAAACCGAAAAAAATCGCTTCATCGCTTCCTTGAAATGTAAACCCACCGGCAGGTTCAGGGGAATATGCTGTAACTTCGTCTCCAGAATGTAACTTCTTCCTGACTTCGCACCGGGGTTTTGCTTGAAAAATCAAGTTGCTGCAAATTAGGGACTTAATTCCGCAAAATCTTGAAAAATAGGTGTTGCAGACCTGTTCAGGCGAGGTGTTTCCTTTTGAACAGGCAGGTGTTCATTTTTGAACAGACAACTCAAGTCGCGAACTGTTAACCTTTTTTTAAGTATTTATTCATCTTTTCAGAACGAGAATAATTGTCAGAATGAGAAGCTATTCTTGATTTCAGAAAAATAGTTATCCAGGGCTCAAAAATGGAAACCATCAGAGACACCTATAGTTCACTGAAACGGCAGAATGGTCAGATAGCCGGGGTTTGCGGGGGCTTGGGAGCTTATTTCAACACCAATCCCAGCGTAATCAGGCTTCTCTTTGTCATACTCTTGCTTTCAGGAGTTTTACCGGGACTGGTCCCCTACCTCATCTTCTGGTTATTCATGCCAAAAGCCGAAGAAGGGCTGGCTTTAAGAGTCTGGTACTGATTCTCTATCCCACCCGTTCCAGAAAATTTTGATCAGCCGGACAGTTGGGATTGAGGTGCGCCCGATGGTAATTCAACCATATCCAGAAAATCACTCACCGTGCTTTATTCAATACGCCGGCCAGTTGCCGGTCTGCCATGTAGCTGGAACGTACCAGGGGTGAGCTTTCCACTGAAGCGAAACCGAGTATCTCACCGGTTTTCTTCCAATTTCTGAATTCTTCAGGGGTATAATACTTTTCTACGGGAAGATTCCACTTTCCCGGCCTGAGATACTGCCCCAGGGTAAGCAGCCTGACACCGACAGACCGCAAATCCCGCAATACTTCCCTGATTTCAGGGTCGGTTTCCCCCAGTCCCAGCATCAGTCCGCTCTTGGTTATAACCTCAGGGTTAATTTCCAAAGCAGTTTCCAGGACCCTCAGGGACAAATCATAATCACCTCCGCCCCGGGCCTGGCGAAACAGGGACGGAACGGTCTCAATATTATGGTTGAAGATGTCAGGAGAAGCCTGCATGACCGTCTCCAGGGAATTCCGGCTGCCCCTGAAATCAGGGACAAGCACCTCCACACTGCATTCCGGCTTTATCCTGCGGATTGCCCGGATTGTCTCAGCAAATACATAGGCGCCTCCATCTTCCAGGTCATCCCTGTTAACCGAAGTTATAACCGCATGGGAAAGGCTCATTTCTGCAACGGCTGCGGCCACCCTAAAAGGTTCCATTTCATCGAGGGGGCCGGGTTTCCCTTTAGTTACAGCGCAATATTTGCATCCCCTGGTGCAGATTCTGCCCAGGATCATGAAAGTGGCCACTCCATGGCGCCAACATTCTCCCATATTGGGGCATCTGGCTTCCTGGCAAACGGTATTCAACCCCTGGCCTGAAAGTATTTTTTTCAGTTTATGGACATTTTCCCCCAGGGGGGCGCGTACTTTCAGCCAGGAAGGGTGCCGGCTCACCGGGGATTTTGAATGATTTCCGCCATTCTGATCGGTCATTTTTCGACTCTTTCCCCATCTGCAATATCAGCAGAAGAACAAGTCTTCCGGTGCAATGGATGTTCACCCGCCCGGTAACTGGTCAGTCCCTGCAATTACCGCGATACCAGTTTATCAGGTTATTTGTAGAACTGTCATGATGCCCGGTGCATTCCCGGCCGGGATCCAGTTCAGGCAAAATCCGGCCGGCCAGGACCTTGCCAAGCTCAACTCCCATCTGGTCAAAGCTGTTGATCCCCCAGACGTATCCCTGGACAAATATCTTGTGCTCGTAAAGAGCAATCAGGCTGCCGAGGGTGCAGGGGTTCAGTTCCCGGGCGACAATGGTGTTGGTAGGGCGGTTTCCCGGAAAAACCTTGTGCGGAACCAGTTCATCCGGAATCCCCTCCTGCTTCACCTCCGAAGCTGTTTTCCCGAAAGCCAGGGCTTCGGTCTGGGCAAAAAAATTGGCCATCAGCTTCCGGTGATGATCTCCCCTGGGGTTCTGAGACCTGGCAAATCCGATAAAATCCGCCGGAATCAACTTAGTGCCCTGATGCAGCAGCTGATAGAAAGCATGCTGGCCGTTGGTTCCCGGTTCACCCCAGATTATCGGGCCTGTCTGCCACTTCACGGGGAGACCTTCACTGGTCACAGACTTGCCGTTGGACTCCATATCAGCCTGCTGAAGGTAGGCGGGGAACCTCGACATATATTGATCATAAGGAAGGATCGCATGGCTTTCAGAACCAAAAAAATTGTTGTACCAGATCCCCAGCAGTGCCAGGATGACCGGGAGATTGACTTCAAAATCAGACTTCCTGAAATGGTCATCCATCAGGAAATATCCGTGCAGCATTTCCTGAAAATTATCAGGCCCGACCGCAATCATCAGGGAAAGGCCTATCGCCGAAGGCATGCTGTACCTGCCCCCCACCCAATCCCAGAAGCCAAACATGTTGTCGGGACTGATACCAAATTCCTCTACCTTGCCTGCACTTGTTGACAGCGCGATAAAATGCCGGCTGACCGCTTCATTGCTGCCCAGGGAGCCTGTCAGCCACTCCCTGGCGCTCATTGCATTGGTCATTGTTTCAAGGGTGGTAAAAGTCTTGCTGGCCACGATGAAAAGCGTAGTCTCAGGATCGGCACCCCGCAAGGCCTCGGCAAGGTGGGTGCCATCGATATTAGAAACAAAAAAGAACTCCAGCCCGGAATTAACAAAAGGCCGAAGAGCCAGACATGCCATAGCCGGTCCAAGATCAGATCCCCCGATGCCAATATTTATGATCCTCCTTACCGGCTTTCCTGAATACCCTTTCCATTCCCCGCTCCGAATCCGCTCGGAGCATATCCTCATCTTCTCAAGGATCCGCCGTATTTCCGGCATTACATCCTTGCCTTCGACCATGACGGGCAGACCTGATTCATTGCGCAGCGCGGTATGGAGAACAGCCCGGTTCTCAGTTAGGTTAATCTTCTCTCCCGTAAACATGGATTCAATTCCACCCTTGAGATCCACCGCCCGGGCCAGGGAGAAAAGCAGTCCCATGGTTTCCGCGGTAATGCGGTTTTTTGAATAATCAAGAAGTATCCCGCAGGCCTCGGCACAGAAATTCTCTCCCCGGCCAGAATCAGCCGCAAACATTTCCTTCAAGTGGAGACTCCGGACAGCCTGGTAGTGTTTCTCCAGCGCCCTCCATTCGTCCAATCCAATAACAACACGCTTGTCATTCTTCTTCATGAATATCTCTCTTTAATCCCGCCGCAAGGGCATAACGTACCGTTGCCCGTCAAATGTTTACCGCCTCCAGGCTTGAAGCCCGGCTCTCCGGGTTGGGCCTGCGCACTGGCCTTAAGGCCTTGCGCCCGATTATAAACCAGATGGCTCCGGTTACGCAGGATCAAAAGGAGCTGGCATTATTTCCCTTCAAGGAGAGCCGGAAAGGGGCCGCATGCCCTGGAATCTCATCGGGACCAGGGCATCCTGAATTAATGTTACACTGAAAAAGCAGTCCTGCTGAAATGATGATTTAGAACCAGAATGACTCACGGGTGTATCATTTTATGAAAAACCATACCTCCCTTACTGAAGGGAGTCCTTTGCTGCATTTCCTTCGAATGACGCCTCCCATGATCCTGGGCGCATTCTCGATTATTGTCTTCAACCTGGTTGACACCTATTTCATCTCCAGGCTGGGAGGGGAGCCGCTGGCGGCAATCAGCTTTACTTTTCCGGTAATTCTGGTTGTAGGAGCTCTGGCCCACGGAGTGGGAATGGGCGTTGCTTCCGTAATTTCCAGGACTATCGGGGAGGGAGACCAGAGGAAGGTGCAGCGCCTGACAACTGACAGCCTGCTTCTGAGCATGGTCATCGTGATCATTGTCTCGGGATTGGGACTGATCTTCCTCGACCCTTTGTTCTATCTTCTAGGCGCTGATGATTCCCTGCTTCCCCTGATCAGGGATTACATGGTCCTCTGGTTTGCAACCGTGGCTTTCATGATAATTCCGATGGTGGGAAACAATGCCATAAGGGCAGCCGGGAATACCATGTTTCCCGGCATTATCATGGCCTTCTCAGCACTGGTCAATATTGTGATGGACCCGATTCTCATCTTCGGATACCTTGGATTTCCGGCAATGGGTATTCAGGGAGCGGCCCTGGCCACAGCGATTGCGAGGGCGTTGAGCCTGGTGTTATCCCTTTATATCATCCAGAGGCGTTTCAACCTGATCGCCTGGGAAATGCCCGTTTTCAGGGAGTTCATTGCCTCCTGCCGGTCCATTCTCCACACTGGAATCCCGGCTACCTTCACCAACCTCATGGCACC
Organism: uncultured Acidobacteriota bacterium; assembly: GCA_964579015.1. Lineage (GTDB taxonomy): Bacteria > Acidobacteriota > UBA6911 > RPQK01 > JAPXNP01. The sequence goes on from CAZOGT010000145.1 coordinate 5,429, forward strand.
TCTCTACGTAGGGATTGTCATCCGCCTGATTTCCGGGTACGGAAAGGAGGCGGTCGCGGCAGTCGGAGCAGCCACCAGGATCGAGCAGCTGGTCCTGATACTTCCGCTGGCTATAGGCTCGGTCCTTGTTCCCTTTACCGGGCAAAACTGGGGAGCCGGGCAGAAGAAAAGAGTACGGAAGGCGGTGGAGACGGCCTTTTATATCGTAGCCTTCTGGGGGGTCCTCAGCTGGGCAGTGCTGGCGCTTTTCCGTTTTCAGCTGGCCGGACTCTTCAGCGATGACTCCGAAATAGTCTCGACCATGACCTTTTACCTTGCCTTGATCCCTCTATCCCATGCCTCTCTCGGCATATCCCATCAGCTGTCAATGTTTTTCAACGCTGTCAAAAAACCCTTCAGTTCCACTGCCTTGAACGGAATAAGGCTTTTTGTCATAACCCTGATCCCGGCAGTGGCAGGCTCGTCCTTCTGGGGGCTCCAGGGCCTGCTGATCGGGCTGGCCGCCGGGCAGTTTCTCAGCGGTCCTTTCGCGCTGGCCTGGTATCTGACAATAAGAAAGGACACCCTTGTTGAAACCGCTCTCCCGCTGAACGGGAAAGCATACCCCCCTCCAGGTTCTGAAAATGCCTGAACATCCCGCGTTGCTGAGCCGCATAATGCGGCGGCGGTCCCATCCGGATCCGGGCTGCGGCAAGGCTTCCATCTACAACCCCGCATTGAATGCGGGCTAACTGCAGGCCGCTTCAAACCTGTGAATCACAAACTTCCTTTTCTGTCCCGGGGTAGACTCCAGCTCGTCTACCCATTGCACTTCCACCCGGTTGGGAAATGGAAGGACCTTTTCCATGATCCGGCCAAGACGGACCTCAACAGCATTTCTGTCGCAGCCGGGCAGGGGCACCAGGTGCCAGCAGACATGCCCGGGCCTCTCCTGGATGATCTGGTACAGGGCAACACCTTCCATCACCTCACCCACCTGGCCGTCCAGTTGCCCAAAAGAAATATTGAGGCCGTCAGCGCGATAGACCGTATCGCTGATCCTCCCCGTCAAATCCTTGAGAAGCGGAAGGGTTCGCCCGCAACTGCAGGGTTCCGCGCTGAGCCGGCCTCTGTCCCCTGTTCGATAATTCAGAAAAATGGTTGAGGTGTTTACCAGATTCGAAATAATAACTTCCCCAGCCTCTCCGTCTTTCACGCTCTCTCCGTTTTCATCTCCAATCCTTACATGGCATGAATCCGTATTCAGGTGGTACCCGTCCCGCCTTTCGCACTCGAATGACATGGCTCCCATTTCATTCATGTTGTAAGCTGAGTAGACCATGCACCCAAAGCTCTCTTCGATCAGCTTCCTGGTGCCGCGGCTCATGGTATCACTGCCGTACACCCAGATGGCCGGAGGATTAAACGGGATTTTGCGACTGTTGATGTATTTGACCAGGTGTTCTGAAAAGCTGCCGAAACAATAAAGAATGTCAGGCCGGAGCCTGTTGATGTCCCGGGTGATTTTTTCGTAGAGATCATTGGCGTCAAGCCGCTCCTTCGCAGCCGCTTTGCCCAGAAAAAGAAGGTTTTTTTCCCAGTACTTGTTGAACTCAAGATTGCAGTTAACAGGACTGTTCACATATACCTCGGTATATCCTGATTTTTTCCCCGTTAAATTGTTGATGACCTCCCGGGTCCTTGAAAGCCGGGCGAACCATTGCAGGGCGGCATGACGAGACCAGAGCACCTCCTTGTAATTCCCGGTCCTTATCACCATGTCCCTGCCGGGATCAGCCATGGTGGAATGAAAGATCGAGGGATTCCGGCGCATATCCTCATTGCTGATCAGGGGTAGAAGGCTCAGGTCTTCCGGTTCCCTGATATCCGATGGTCGAAGGCCCCGCTCTTCCATTGCCCGTCGATAGAACGGAACGTGTTTCCAGGCATGCCTCACCATGTGCCTCATCCTGTGCTTCTGCACAGCCCTGATTAGTCGGGCCGATGCGAATGGCATCCGCTTTTCCCATAAACAGGCGGGAATCACATAGGCGGTGTTTAAAACCTTTCTAAAGGAAC
>CAZOGT010000146.1:0-7486 GCA_964579015.1 uncultured Acidobacteriota bacterium
CCGAATACCGTTGGATAGTAGAGGCAGGAGAAAAACAGGACCACGTCTGAATTGGTGCCCTCCTCCTTTACCCGTCCCGGCAGAGCCGGACAGCAGGGGCCCTGGACTTTAACCCAGTGTTCCTCCAGAGAGCGGGGCAGGGGGAACGCATTCCGGATCCGGTAAAGCAGGCTGCTGTAATATCCAAACCGTTTCCAGTTTCTGGTTCCGGACACAGGAAAGCGGATTACGTGTACTTCCCCGTCAGCAGACTCTCCTTCGGGAAAAATATTCTCCCAGTTCCGATAATCAAGGGCGCAGCTGGTGATAACGGTTACCTGGTGCTCCTTCGAAAGCCTCAGGCAGAGTTTCCTGGCCAGGGACTCGGCCCCGCCAATCACGTCCTCTCCGTACCTTTGAACCACGGCAGTAATTTTCATGAGCGGACCCATTATCAGGACTCTAACGGGAAATCCTCATCCTTTTTAAAGACAGAGTATACAAATCCTCCCGGTAATGCCATGGAAACATAGAGCAGCATGGTTACCAGCGAAAGTGTAATCGAGGCCTCCATGGGAACGCCGATCTGGGAGAAAAGAAGAAAATACATGCCCTCGCGCAGGCCTACCCCGTTGATGGTCAGCGGAATGGAAACCGCAATATTTATCAGGGGAATGAATATCAGGAAAAGGAGAAAGGGAGCTTTGATGTTGATGGCCATAGCCGCCACCCAGACAGAGGATATCGAAATTACCTGGATCACGAGGGAGAGGATGGTTGTTGCAATGACATCCGGAATATTCTTCCTGAAACGGGTAGCCCCTTCATAGACCGGGGGTGCTTTTCCGGCCAGCCCTGAAGCCCCGATCCTCACCAGGGTCCTTTCCAGGAGCCTGTGCAGTACAGGATTGAAAAACATAACGATCCCTGTCGTGAACAGCAGGAATATGCCGATGAATATAGCCTTCAGCGGCACTCCTCCCAGGGAGTGGCTGGAGAAAAATGAGCAGAAGAGGCCGAGCATCATCAGGGCTGACATGCCGGATAACCGGTCTATCATGGTAGTGGTGGCAGCCATCGTTACCCCGGTTTTCTCATGTTTTCCCAGGTAGTAGGCCCTGAAAAAGTCCCCCCCGATTGACGAAGGAAGGAAGAGGTTGAAAAAGCAGCCGATAAGCACAATCCTGAACAGCCTTCCGTAGCCCACATAGAGGTCAAAGTTGCGAAGTATGAGCGACCATCGGAACGTCTGGAGCAAGGTGGTACTGAAGAGGATCAGCGCTGCAGGGGCAAGCATCAGCCAGTGAATGGATTTCAGCACGCCAAGCAGGCTCTCTGAATCCGTCCTGTAGAAGAGGAAACCTAGAAGCCCGAAACTCAGGGTGGCTTTCAAGATATTTTTAAACTGGATCTTCACTTGTGCAGGCATGATAACAGATGTTTTACCGCATTTCCCACAAGGGGGAGCTCCTGGGCGGCAAAGATCCCTGTCCGGGTATTTGAAAGTTGAAGGTTGAACGCGGGAACTCCGGAATGCGAATGTCGGGCGCTAAGCGTTTGTCCGCAACTTCTACGAAAACGGCAGAGGCTGCGACAATGACGGGAAAGGCAGTGCCTTCGCCATCAGGGGAGTTTATAGATCAGGATCCTGTTGTCCGTTTCGTCGGTGACGTATAAATGGCCGAATGTTTCGGAGATCTGCACGTCTATCGGTTTTTTTCTGGCTTGGTAAGTGCGGAGACGGTTGAAATCGGGGTCGTACACGCTGACCTGTTTGTCCCCGGTTTCCACCACCCAGATTTCATTATTCTCAGTCACCCTGATATTAAAAGGCTTGCCGCCTACGGGAACTCTCCTGATTTCCTCCATGTCCAGGACGTCGATGACAGAAATGTCATCGGTGCTGCTGTTGGCCACATAGAGGTGCATTCCGTCGTTCGATATGGCGATTCCGTCGGGGCCAAGCCCCACCGGAACAATATCAATAACAGTCCTGCGGGCAATATCTATCTGGTAGACGTCGTTTGATCCTGAACAAACTACAAAAAGCTGGTCCTCAAAAGGAGAGATGAGAAGGCTGGAGGGCCTCACACCCACTTCAATCTCCGCCTCCACCTGGTGGGTACTGACGTTGATGAAATCTACTTTTCCGACCCTCCCGGTCCCGAAGTTGGATACATAGGCATGGATGCCATTGGAAGAAATTACGATGTTTGAAGGCCTTCCGCCCACCTTGATGTCATCCAGGACTTCGTAATTGTCCGTGCCGATTACCTTGACCAGGCCGGGGCTGAGGTTGGTTACCAGGATTTTGTCCCCTGAGGGTGAGGCAGCAATTCCTACCGGCTCATACCCGGCGTAAAAGCGGCTTCCCGGCCTGTTCATCTTCAGGTCAACGATCTGGATTTCACTTTCCGCGAAACAGGTGACCAGAAGCTTGGTGTGATCGGAAGAAAAGGCCGCAAAATAGGGGCCTTTAGCTGATTTGACCTGGGCTACCGGCTTTTCCTGGGCCAGGACCGGACTGGGCAGCAGCCCTGTAAGGGCCAGTAAAATGCCCAGGGCACTATTCCTAAAAAAAATATTTTTCATAATCATTCTGTTGTAGGATGAAACCTCATCCTGTTTTGGTTCACCGTTAAACGCAAGAGACGCTTCGCACGGGGTTGAATGCTTACTAATTTAAGCCGGATGATCTCCTCAACTTGCAGGCGATCAGCGTGTTTTTCATCAAGTGGGCAATCGTCAAGGGCCCCACTCCCCCGGGGACCGGAGTGACTGCGGATGCTGTTCCGTAAGGATCCCGCGGGTGGACATCGCCTACCACTGTCGAACCTCGTTTCCTGAATGATTCGATCCTCGGGGAGTCCGCACCGAACAGCTCAATGACCTGTTCCAGGGAGGTTATCCGGTTGGTTCCGACATCCACGACAACTGCTCCCTCCTTGATATATTCCCTGGTAACCATTGCCGGGCGGCCTACGGCAACAACCAGGATATCTGCCCTTCTGCAGATTCCGGCCAGGTCCCGGGACCGGGAATGGCAGAGAGTTACTGTCGCGTGCTTGTGCAGAAGCAGCATGGCCATGGGTTTACCAACGATGTTGCTCCGGCCGACAATAACCGCCTCGGATCCTTTGATTTCCACGTGCTCCCTGGCCAGCATCTCCATTATGCCCATGGGCGTACAAGGTGCCAGTGCTGTTTCTCCCTTCATCAGTTTTCCGGTGTTGACAGGATGAAAGCCGTCAACATCCTTGTCCGGCCTGATTGCTTCGAGGATGGGGGTTTCATCAATGTGCCGGGGCAGCGGGAGCTGTACCAGTATCCCGTCTATCTCGTTGTTCCGGTTCAGATTGTCTATGGTTTCAAGGAGTTCTTCCTGGGTTGATTCGGCAGGCATTTTAACCAGCTCTGAACGCATTCCCAGCTCCCGGCAGGTCTTCACCTTGCTCCCGACATACATTTCAGAAGCAGGGTCTTCCCCCACCAGAACCGTAGCCAGCCCGGGGATGACACCCTTTTTTTGCAGTTGCCTGACCTCTTCAGCCACCTCTGATTTTATGGCCTCAGCGGTTGTTTTCCCTGACAATGTCCGTGTTTCCATGCTCATGATTATAGCCTATCCCGGATTTCTCACCAACATCCCGGTCAGGGATACATCCGGTGAAGCATTCTCGGAAAGGGAATCGTTTCCCTTACGTGGTCTAGCTTGCAGATCCAGGAGACAACTCTTTCAATCCCCATTCCGAAGCCGCTGTGGGGAACTGACCCATATTTCCTGAGATCCAGGAACCAGTTGAAGGCTTCAGTCGGCAGGTCGTGTTCCCTGATTCTCCTCACCAACAGTTCAAGCTCATGGATCCGCTGGCTTCCTCCGATTATTTCTCCGTATCCTTCCGGCGCCAGCATATCCATGCAGAGGGCCAGTTCGGGATTTGCCGGGTCCGGCTGCATGTAGAAAGCCTTGATATTCGAGGGATAGCGGTGAATGATCACCGGGCGGTCGAATTTCCCTGAGATCACTGTTTCATCCCCCCCTCCGAAGTCAGATCCCCTGGGCGTTTCAGTGCCTTCTTTTTCCAGTATGTCAAAGGCCTCATCATAGGTAATCTTCGGAAAGGGAGGGATTATCGACTCCAGAAGGGATGTATCCCTCTCCAGGACTTTAAGCTCTTCAGCCCGGTTCTCCAGGACCCTGCCGACCACATAGGACACGAATTCCTCGGAGAGTTTCATGATGTCATCCAGGTCGGCCCAGGCCACTTCAGGTTCCACCATCCAGAATTCCATCAGGTGGCGCCTTGTCTTGGATTTTTCCGCCCTGAATGTAGGCCCGAAACAATAGGTTTTTCCTACAGTCATGCATGCCGCTTCGTTGTAGAGCTGTCCACTCTGGCTGAGATATGCCTTTTCCCCGAAATAGTCGATCTCAAAAAGGGTAGTGGTACCCTCGCAGGAAGCGGGAGTCAGAATCGGGGTGTCAACGAGGGTGTACCCGTTGTTGTCGTAAAAGTCCCGGACCGCCCTGATGATTTCATGCCTTACCTTCAGGATGGCGTGCTGGCGGGAAGACCTGAGCCATAAGTGACGGTTCTCCATGAGGAAGGCGGTGCCGTGCTCTTTGGGCGTTATCGGGTAATCCTCTGTGAGCTGGACAATGCTGCATTCCCTGACATCAAGTTCGTATCCTCCCGGGGCCCGGTCATCCTTGCGGACTGTTCCGGTGATTATTATGGAGGATTCCTGCGTGGCTGAGTCTGCTGCGGCAAAGGTTTCCTCACTTACCCCCTTCTTGAACACCACGGCCTGGATAACTCCCGTTCCGTCACGGACCAGGAGAAAACGCAGTTTTCCTTTGTCGGTCCTGTTGTAGACCCATCCCTTGATGGTTATCTCGGTGCCTTCATGTTTACTGATGTCTGAAATGTAGGTATGCATAAACTCCTCCGCATTGTAGATTCCGCTTCAGGCCCGCCTCTGGATTCGGGATGCCGCAGGAACGTGTTCCCGGTTAACACCCGGCCGGCTGCTTCACTGGAAGCATGCGTATAAAAATTGGTCACAAGTCTCCCGGGAGATTTCGAAAACCCCCTCATGCCCATTAATCAATATCATGGAACCCTGGCTGGCGCTGTTATTTTTTCCCCAGCTTGAACCTGAGTTCCTTTTCCACCATGTTTTCGATATGCGGGAATTCCTCCAGTTCGCGGAGAGACAGCAGCGCCCTTTGCAAAGAACCTTTCATATACTGTTCATATATGAAATTATCCCGGACTATTACCTGGTACCCATAGGTTCCAAGAGCCTTGAGCAGCCTCTGCACCGACATGAGGTGAAACTGCCTCATAAAAGCATCCTGGTCCTCGAGGGCATGGCCACTGCCCGGGAAGTCGCATTTTGCGATCTCCTGCTGATAATAGAGCAGCACAGCGCTGATGGTTTCAGAATCGAGGCTGAGGGAATCTTTCAGCAGGGAAGCCGGATCATACACCATCGGCCCCCACCGGGCGTCCTGGAAATCAATCAGGTACTGGATGCCGTTTTTTACCATGATGTTTCGGACATGGAAATCCCGGTGGCACAGCACCCTGGGCAGGCCTGCGAGCTCCCCGGCAATGGCTTCAAATTCGGAGCTTATCCTTTCAGCTTTCGGATAGTGCACTCCCCGATAGTTTCCAAGGTAATGCTTGCTGAAGAAACTGAATTCCCAGGTCAGCTTTTCCCGGTCAAATGCAAGCTGATACCCTTCATGCTCGGGCTTGAAAACCCTTGTTCCTTTTTCCTGGATTTTTATTATCATGTCCACTGCGGCTTCCAGAAGGATTTTTTTCATGTTGGAAGGGGTTTCAGCCAGGGTGCCCTGCAGTGATTCGTCCCCAAGGTCTTCCTGGAAAACAATGCCCAGGGGGCCGTCGATCTTGAGTATTTCGGGTACCGGTACGTCGATCTTCCGGAGAATTTCGTATATCTCCCGGTATGAGAAATGGTCAGAGGCAAATGGCTCGGGGTATGCGGCCATTATGTAGGATTCCCCTGAATCAGAAACATACCGGTAATATTGGCGCGAAGAGGCATCTCCGAGCAGTTTTCTTACACTGTAGCTGCCGTTCCGCGGAGACAGCTCCTTGCGGATGAATTCCATCAGCCTCTGTTGAATTGGATTGGAATTTGTCTGGTTCACGTTTACCTTGTTTCTTCAGTCCGAAAGTTGAAATCTATTTTCCCGGTTCCATGATCGGCCAGATCATGTAATCCGGACCGATTTCAGTGCCGGCTGGTACAGGCTCGGACAGGCTGGCCAGGCGGGGGGTGATTACCGCATTTCTGACCCTCATCCCCTCCGGCAATGTGCCTGTTGTGCCGGCGATTATGACCTTCTCAAAAACAGAAGCCCTGCCCAGCCGGGAGTTGTCCCATATAACTGTATCCCTCACCAGCGTGTCATCAGGAATCTTAACAGAATCTCCTGTAAACATTCCATCAGCCGCCCCTCCGGGGAGCCCGGAGGATTCGCCGGAAGCCTTGCGCATGGCATCGATTGAGGCCTGCAAATATCTCCCGGGAGTACTGCATTCCCTCCAGAAGCCGCGGCTGACATGTCCCCTCAGCTGGAATCCGCGCCGGATGAGATCAGGGTAAATGTCGGCAACCGTGTCGGAATAACCATCAGGGATAAAAGGCAGCACGTCCGAATCTATGATCTGGATGCCGGTGAACACGAACGGCACCGGGTTTTTTCCGGTGCTGATCGTCTCCAGCTCCTGCTCTGAGGAAATATTCCTTGAAAATCCAAGGATATTATGGTCATCGTCAAGGAACACCTGTTTGTAAGGCATTCCTTTACGGAAAGGGACCAGCACCATTGTCACCATGGATTTTTTATCTGAGTGCTCCTGCAGTGCAGCTTCGAGGCATGAATCCGAAAAATAGATCTTGCCGTTGGATAGAACAATGGTACTGCCGGAAAAAAATCGCCTTAGTTTGGCCAGGCAGCCTCCTGTACCGAGGATGGTCTCCTCCCTGGACAAGAGGATGTTTTCATTCCTTTCCCGCAGTGCCGATTCCACGGTATGCGGAAGGTAATGGAGGTTGACCGCGATATCCCTGATTCCCAGGCTGCTCAGCAGGTCAAGAGAATAGTGGAGCAGGGGTTTCCCCAGGAAAGGGACCGCCGGCTTGGCAAGCAGGTAGGTAAGGGGACGCAGTCTCTTTCCCAGTCCGGCTGATAATACCATTCCTCGCAGTTTTTTCATGGTTGGGGGTCTTTCTCCGCAACCGGGCCTTCCCTGAGCAGTTCAACGTAGGTGGCATTGACAAAGCTGGAAGCATCAAGTTTCAGCATCTCGACCACCAGGGAAATATCATCCTCTGAACCTTCGATTTCCAGAAAATACCCTGCCCTGGTTTCATCTATGCAGACCTCAATCTCTCTACTGAACCTTGCCTGGAATTTTTCCCGGTACTTGGAATACTCAAACACAGGCTGCAGCCCGAGTTTTTCAAG
>CAZOGT010000147.1:0-7466 GCA_964579015.1 uncultured Acidobacteriota bacterium
TTCAATAATGTCTTGTCTGTTCATCTGGGATCATTGTACAGGGTTATCCGGGAGTCTGCACCAGATAAACCGGAAGGAGGCGGTGACAGGGGCCGGAAAACTGAAGCGTAATCGGGGTCAGTATCGACGCCGACCCCGACCCCGATTTAAAATCCTCATCACCCGCAAAAAATCCGGGCTGCGTTTGATGCTCTCTTTCGCTCGCAGGTCCGGTCCTCGGACCTGCCGCAGAGGGGGCCTTGCGCAGTCATCCTTTCCCTGCTAATGTTTGGACTCTGGGGGAGACATCATGAAAGAACTTGGAAGAAGAGAATTTATTATCGAGTCATCCATGGCCTCCGCCGCCCTGGCCGGACTGGGCGGCATATCCTGCGCTCCGGAGAAACCTGGGAAGCCGAACGTGGTCTTTATCCTGGTTGACGACCTGGGATCCATGGATATCTGGCCTAATAACCCGGACTGTTTCTATGAGACGCCCAACCTGGACCGGCTGGCTTCCCGGGGAGTAAGGTTTACCGACGGTTACGCGGCCAACCCGGTGTGCAGCCCCACCAGGTACAGCATCATGACCGGAAGGTATCCGACCAGGGTAGGGGCAACCAATTTTTTCTCAGGCCGTAGAGAGGAGAAATTCAAACCCGCACCCCTGCACGACAATATGCCTCTTCCTGAAGTCACACTTGGCGAGGCCTTCAAGTCAGCCGGTTACCGCACAGCTTTCCTGGGCAAGTGGCACCTCGGACCCACCGAGGAATTCTGGCCTGAAGCCCAGGGCTTTGACATCAATATCGGGGGCTGCAGCCGCGGCATGCCTGCCAGTTTCTTTTCTCCCTACAAGAATCCCCGGCTGGAAGACGGTCCTGATGGGGAGTACCTTACCGAGCGCCTCACCAGCGAGTCGCTCAGGATCATCGAGGAATTCAGGGACGGCCCCTTTCTTCTCTACCTGGCTTTCTATACCGTTCATATCCCGCTGGAGGCTCCCGGGGAGATAATTGAGAAATACCGCAGGAAGGCGGCCTCCCTGGAAGCCGGGGAGGAGTTTTCAGAAGAGGAGCAGGTCTGGCCGACCGATGACCCCCGGAGGGTACGGGTCCGTCAGAACCACCCGGTTTACGCGGCCATGGTGGAGTGCATGGATGCCCAGGTTGGGAGAGTGCTGGATAAGCTGGAGGAGCTGGGACTGGATGAGAACACCGTGGTCTGTTTCATGTCCGACAACGGAGGGCTTTCCACTGCCGAAGGGCTCCCAACCAGCAACCTTCCCCTGCGGGGAGGAAAGGGATGGCTCTACGAGGGCGGGATCCGAGAGCCTTACATAATCAAATGGCCGGGAGTGGCCGAACCCGGGTCTGTCTGCCGCGAGCCGGTCATAAGTACCGATTTCTATCCGACACTGCTCGAAATGGCCGGGCTGCCCCTGAGGCCCGAACAGCACCAGGATGGCAAGAGCCTGGTTCCGCTCCTGAAGGGCGAAGGCCGGCTGCCGAGAAATGCCCTCTTCTGGCATTACCCCCACTACAGCAACCAGGGGGGCTTTCCGGGCGGGGCCGTGCGCCAGGGGGATTTCAAACTGCTGGAACGTTTCGAGGACGGGAGCGTGCAGCTTTACAACCTTCGCGATGATATCGGGGAGCAGGATGACCTGGTGGCAGCAATGCCTGCAAAAGCAGCTGCAATGCGGGAGCTCCTGCATGAATGGTACAGGGAAGTGGGAGCGGATTTTCTCTACCCCCTGGAAGAAGGCGGAGCAATGCCCTGGCGGCCGGAAAAAGAATAAGGCCTGGACATGATGGGAAAGCGCTGAAACGGTTATCTGCTCTATTGGAACTTGGGGCCTGCTCTGGTAGACTCAGGTTGCCGGGAAAAGAATCGGCACGCATCAATAGATGGAAAAATGGGAGGAATGAGAATGTATAGAAAATTTTTCAGTTTGATCTGTGTACTGCTGTTGGCGGCCGGGTTCCTGGCTTCCTGCTCTTCCACGGAGGCGCCCGAAGAAGAGGCGGCTGAAGTGAATTACCTGGAGGAGACCGAGGCCGAGCGGGATGCAAGGATGGAGTGGTGGCGGGACGCCCGGTTCGGGATGTTCATTCACTGGGGCCTCTACGCTGTTCCCGCCGGGGAATACAATGGAGTCAAGTCGGACCGGATCGGGGAATGGATCCAGGACTGGGCCAATATTCCCCGGGAGGAATACGAAAAATTTGCCGCTGAATTCAATCCCGTGGAATTTGATGCTGCTGAATGGGTAGGCCTGGCAAAAGAGGCCGGGATGAAATACATGGTCATCACCTCCAAGCACCACGATGGGTTTTCCATATTCGACAGTGAAGTCAGTGACTATGACATCGTTGACTCCACCCCCTACGGAAAGGACCCGATAGCCGCACTCAGCGAGGAGTGCAAGAAACAGGGGATCAAGTTCTGTTTCTACCACTCCATAATGGACTGGCACCATCCCTCCCAGTACGTTGACCAGGAAGGGCGCCACCGGACCGCGGGCCACGGACGCAACAGCATCATTACCGAGCAGAAGGAAGAGTATGTCAATTACATGAAAGCCCAGCTCCGTGAACTGGTGGAAAAATATGACCCCGCAGTTCTCTGGTTCGACGGGGAATGGGTTGACTGGTGGACCGAGCCTGACGGAAAGGACCTCTATAACTACTGCCGCAGCCTGAAGCCTTCCCTGATTATCAACAACCGGGTCGGAAAAGGGCGCCAGGGGATGCAGGGCATGAACAAGGGCCCCGATTATGCCGGAGACTTCGGCACGCCTGAGCAGGAGATTCCGGCTACTGGGCTTCCGGGAGTGGACTGGGAAACCTGCATGACCATGAATGACACCTGGGGCTTCAAGTCATATGATGACAACTGGAAGTCCACGGAAACCCTGATCCGTCAACTGATTGACGCGGCCAGCAAGGGCGGGAACTACCTGCTCAATGTAGGCCCGACCGCTGAGGGAGTCATTCCGGAGGAAAGCGTTGCCAGGCTGGAGGAAATCGGAGAATGGATGAAGGTGAACGGCGAGGCCGTATACGGTACATCGGCCAGTCCTTTCGGCGCTCTGGAGTGGGGACGGGCCACGGCGAAAGGAAACAAGGTCTACCTTTCGGTGTTTGATTGGCCCTCCGGCACCCTGGAGGTGCCGATGCCGGAGCAGGATGTGACAAAGGCTTACCTGCTGGCCGACCCTTCCGCGGAACTGCCGGTGAAAAAGGGGGATTCCTCCTTGAGCCTTACCCTTCCCGCCAGGGCTCCTGATGCCATCGCTACTGTCATTGTCCTTGAACTGTAAGAGCATAGCGGGAAACAGGAACATGGAACAAGATGGCCGGCAATCAGACTCAGACACGCCCCGGACCGTGTGCCGCGGGGTCCGGGGCGCGACCACCGCATCCGAAAATACCGAGGAGGCGATCCTCGAGGCAACCAGGGAACTGCTCTACATCATCATCCGGGTCAACAATATCGCGCCTGATGATATTGCCAGCGTCCATTTTACGACCACGGTCGATTTGAATGCCACTTATCCGGCCCTGGCCGCCCGCCAGCTGGGATGGTACGATGCGGCGCTTCTTTGCGGACACGAAATGCAGGTCCCCGGGTGCCTGGGTAAATGCATCCGGGTCCTGATCCACTGGAACACCAGCCGCGGGATTGATGAAATCATTCACGTCTACCTGAAGGAAGCGAAAAGCCTGCGCCCCGACCGGGAGACCATTCCGGAGAGCGTTGAGCACGAGCTCGAGGAAGCTTTTCGTGAATTTGAAAAGCACGCGATGGAGTTCGATCCGGAAGGCCTGAAGCGGAAGGAATAAAGGGAGGACAGCCGATTGCCTGAACCCCAAAGATTCAGGGCCGGCTCATCATTTTTTCGATACCGATTCCGACCCCGACCCCGATCTGAAATCTTTCTCACCCTCGAAACATGGGAACGACTCTCCCTGCTCCTTGACAATACAGTGTTTTTTACAGTATTATTTCTTATACGAAATATTCCTGTAAGAAATATTTTTTCAGGGATTGTTTGCGTTCGAAAGGGCGGCCTATGGACAGCGGGCAGGAAGATGTTTTTTTCGAGACCTGTGGAATCAGGGTGCTGATCGCTTTACGCCGGATGATTCGGGCGGTTGATATCTACTCCCGGCGCCTCAATAACGAATTCAACATTACCGCTCCCCAGTTGATGTGCCTCTACTCACTGGGGCGCAGGGATGGAATGACACTGTCGGCGCTGGCTGAAAAGGTCAACCTGGGGATCAGCACGGTCAATGGAATCGTTGACCGGCTCGAAGACAAGGGCCTCCTGACCCGTACCCGTTCAGCTACCGATCGACGCCGAGTCAGGTTGAGCATCACGACAAAGGGAAGATCCGTGGCCAGGTCAGCCCCGGCGCTGCTTCAGGACCGCCTGGCAGCCTCGCTGCGCCGGCTCCCTGAACTCGAGCAGGCGGCGATCGCGCTTTCCCTGGAAAGGGTGGTCGACCTGATGGAGGCAGCCCATCTTGATACCTATCCCCAGCTTGTGTCGGAGACTGAGCCGGAAGAACCCCGGGCGGAAGAGGGACGGATATAGCGGGTTCCATCCAGGGCCTTGAGGAAATAACCGATTTTATCGGCAAAGACGGGGAAACAGCAGGAGAAAAGCAGATATGGAAAAATTATCAGACACATCAGCGATCAGCAATGATCTATCCGGAGTAAAAGCGGGCCTTCCGGAAAGCGGAGCAGGCCTGGTGGAATTGTCGGATACGCAGCAGGGGATCATTGATGTCATAGACAGTGCCGCGAAAATGGTTCAGTGGAAGGATTGGAAGTGGCAGATCGCCCATTCAGTGCGTTCGCTTGAAAACATTGAGCGGCTGCTGGGCATGACTCTCGACCCGGACCAGAGGAGTGCTCTTGAGGAGACGGTAAAGAAATTTCCGATCTCCGTCACTCCCTATTATCTTTCACTGATTGATACGGACAACCTGGAGCACGATCCGGTTTTCAAGCAGGCCCTGCCGTCTCCCCTGGAAATGGTCATGTCCAAAGCTGATATGGCCGACCCTTTGCATGAGGATTCGGACAGCCCGGCGCCCTGTATTACCCATCGCTACCCGGACCGGGTCCTGTTCCTGGTAAGCGGGGTCTGCTCCATGTACTGCCGCCACTGCACGCGCAAGCGCAGGGTGGGCGACAGGGACAGTATCCCTTCCGAGGAGGAGATGCGGGAGGGCCTGGATTATATCCGGAGGACTCCGCAGGTCCGGGACGTACTCCTTTCAGGGGGCGACCCCCTGATGCTTTCGGACCAGCGGCTTGACTGGATACTGGGCGAGCTCCGCAGCATCGATCACGTGGAGGTGATCCGCATCGGCACCAGGATGCCGGTGGTGCTTCCCTACCGCATCACCGATGATCTGGTCGAGATGATAAGAAAGCATCATCCTGTCTGGATCAACACCCATTTCAATCACCCGCGCGAGGTGACCGCATCAGCCAAGGAGGCCCTGGCCAGGATGGCTGATGCCGGTATTCCCCTGGGTAACCAGTCCGTTCTCCTGGCCGGGGTCAATGATTGTCCCCGGATCATGAAAGCCCTGGTCCACAAGCTTGCCGTCAATCGTGTCAGGCCCTACTACCTCTACCAGTGCGACTTGTCTGAAGGACTTTCGCATTTCCGAACCCCGGTCGGGAAAGGAATTGAAATTCTGGAGAGCCTGATCGGCCATACCAGCGGCTTCTGTGTGCCGACCTATGTCATTGACGCTCCCGGCGGAGGAGGAAAGATTCCGGTCATGCCGAACTACCTGATCTCGTGGTCCACCAACAAGGTTGTATTACGAAATTACGAGGGTGTCATAACCACATATAAGGAACCCGATTCCTATGAGCCCTGGTTCTGTGACCGCGACTGTGAGAAATGTGACCTCCAGCTTCCCACTGAAGACGCGACGGAAATGAGGGCTGTCGGAATTGAAAAACTCCTGTCTGATTATGACAAGTCCATTTCCCTTGTTCCCAACGGCAACCAGAGATACGAAAGGCGAAACGGGGACTAGTCCGGCATGACCATTCTCGACTATTTCATTTTTGCCGCTTACATGAGCGGCGTCCTGGCCATCGGCTTTTACCATTTTCGACGTAACGACACTACCGAAGACTATTACGTGGGCGGCCGTTCCATCAAGGCCCATCACGTAGGGCTTTCGATTGTGGCGACTGATGTAGGGGGAGGTTTTTCAATCGGCCTGGGAGGGGTGGGCTTCCTGATGGGCCTTGCCGGTTCCTGGCTTCTCTTTACCGGACTGGTCGGAGCCTGGCTGACGGCGGTCTTTGTGATCCCCCGCATTAAGGCCATTGACGCTGAACATGCCATGTTCACTTATCCTGATTTCCTCCGTTTTCGCTACAATGACAGGGTGGCCCTGCTGGCTGCCGTGATTTCCGGCCTTGGATACCTGGGGTTTACAGGGGCCCAGATCCTGGCCGGGGCCAAGCTGGCTTCAGCCACCATCATTACCAGGGCCCCGTTCGGGATGGAACCCCTCCAGTTTTCACTCTACGTGATTGCCGTAGTGACCATTCTCTACACGGTTATCGGCGGCATCAAGGCGGTGATTTATACCGACACTGTCCAGTGGACGATCCTTCTCTCCGGGCTGATGTTTGTCACCGCGCCGGTAACCCTTTACAAGATCGGCGGATGGACGAAGCTTCGTGAAACCCTTCCTCCGGAGTTTTTCTCGCTGGGCAACATTGATGCGGCGACCTTCATCAACTGGATGGTGACGATCATCCCGATCTGGCTGATCAGCATGACCCTGTATCAACGGATGTATGCCTGTAAAAACGAGAAGGAAGCAAAACGTGCCTGGTACATAGCCGGAATTTTTGAGTATCCGGTCATGGCCTTTACCGGCGTTTTTCTGGGCATGTGCGCTCGGGTGGTTTTTCCGGGAGCCGAGGCGGAGATGGGAATGCCGATGCTGATCCGGGACATGCTTCCCATCGGGGTGACCGGCATTGTCATTGCCTCATACTTTTCGGCGATCATGTCCACCGCTGACAGCTGCCTGATGGCCTCTTCCGGTAACTTTGTCAATGACGTGATCGAGCGCTATATCTGCAGGAACATCAGTGACAAGGGCTCGATGCGCATCTCGATGGCGGCAACCATGGTCATCGGCATCCTGGCCATTGTTATGGCCGGCAGTTTCAACATGGTGCTCGACGCCATCCTCTACGCCTATTCGTTCATGGTTTCCGGTCTCTTCATCCCTACCCTGGGGGCCTATTACTGGAAGCGGGCCAGTTCCGTCGGTGCTTTCGGAGGAATGCTCTCCGGAGGGACACTGACCCTGCTGCTGCTGACCGGGGTTGTTTCCCTCCCCGCGTTTCTGGAGGAGACGGGCCTCGACCCCAGCCTCTACGGAATAATCCTATCCGCCGTGGTATTTTTCAGTTTATCC
>CAZOGT010000148.1:0-7374 GCA_964579015.1 uncultured Acidobacteriota bacterium
TGACTGTCCCTTATAGGTGACTCCGGGGCCCTGGCAGCCGGGGAATCGACCCCGATAGCGATACCGACCCCGACCCCGAGATGGTGAGAAATGGGGATAGGGATTTCGAGATATGTTCCTGGGAGCAGGGAGCTGAAAGGGTATTTGGCCTGGACTTGATTGATGGCAATGGTCGGGGTATGCCTCGGGGCGCGATCAGGACTGGAAAATTTCCGGGCGGAGAATTATCATTGGCTGATCCTGGAGAAAACAGGGAGATTGGCAATATGAAGAAAATTCGGAGGAATGCTGCAGGGAGACACTTCATTTCCCAGGAAGGGGTTGCGTTCTGAGCACCTCATTTTCATACATTGACTGGGCGATAGTCGGGGGATTCCTGGCTGCCAGCCTGGTTATCGGCATCCTGGCGCGCCGGCGGGTTACCGGTCTGGATGACTTTCTTGTAGCGGGGAGAAGGCTCCGCTCAGTCTGGGGTGTTGCCACCCTGGCCGGTACGGAAATGGGCCTGGTGACGATCATCTATTTTTCCCAGGAGGCCTATGCCAACGGTTTTGTGGCTATTATTGCGGGGGTGATCGCCGGATTCACCATGTGGCTGGTCGGGAAAACCGGTTTTATTGTCAGGAAGCTGCGAGGCCTGGAACTCAGGACTGTTCCCGAGTATTTCGAAAAGAGGTTTTCCCCGGGCGTTAGATTACTGGCCGGGATCCTGACATTCCTGACAGGTGTCCTGAACCTGGGTATTTTTCTGCAGGTGGAAGGGCGTTTCCTGGTTATTGTGACCGGGCTGCCGATTGAAACCCTTCCCCTGATCATGGGGGTATTGCTCCTGTTTGTGGTCACCTATACCATGCTGGGAGGGATGTACTCGGTGGTGGTGACGGACGTGTTCCAGTTTGTGCTGATCCTGACGGGGATACTCTTCACCTCGTGGTTTGCCTTTACCCATGCTGGAGGCGCGGAGGGTATGGCCGCGGCGGTCAGGGAGCAGTTCGGGTCCGCCGGGTTCAACCTGTGGGAGGCTCCTAAGTACGGCCTTCTTTTCCTGGTTTGGACGTTCCTTTATTACCTCAGCGGCTGGACCGGCTGGCAGCCGGTGGTGCAGCGTACCCTCAGCATGAAGGATGTCGGAACAGCCCTGAAGCTCTACCGGATAAGCAGTATTTTCATGTTTTTCAGGGCCTGTATGCCGATGCTCTGGGGCATTGCCGCTTTATCAATACTCGGGGTGGTAGCTGATTCAGAGACAGCCCTTCCCAGGATGCTCGTTGCAGTCCTTCCCGCCGGGCTCATCGGCTTCATCATCCTCGGATTCCTGGCAGCCTCGATGTCGACCTATGACAGCTATCTTCTCTCCTTCAGTTCCATCCTTGTGCAGGATATCTGGGCCCCGCTGGTAAAGAGAGAGATCGGGGACGGGGAAAGGATGTTCCACATAAGGGCGGCAATCGTAGTCATTGCCGTGTTCATCTATTTATTCGGCGTCTATTTCACCTTTACCGAAACGGTTTTCAGGCTGATCGTACTTACCGGGTCCCTTTCCTATGCCGGAATATTATGCGGGCTGGTTGGGGGCCTTTACTGGAAGCGGGCCACGACCAGGGGTGCCTACCTCGCTTTTGCCGCCAGCGCAATTCCTCCGGTGGTCTCTCTTTTTGTGCCGGCATTTGATTCGACCCAGGCCGGGCTGCTGAGCTTTGTGCTTGCCCCCCTGGCCCTGGCCGCGGGGTCGCTTCTGTTTCACAACCACAATCGTCAATCGTAAATTGGCAGGTCCAGGACCTGCCGGTCTTCCAGGAGGCGCTGCCTTAGTTTCTGGTAGTCAACATCCTGGACCGCCATCCCTTCCTCGACTGCCATCGCCGCCGCGGTGGCTGCCGACTGACCAAGGATCATGAAGACCGGCTCCATGCGGATCGATCCGTAGGCAATATGGGACGCTGAAAGGCATACCGGGACCAGCAGGTTGCTGATCTCCCCTTTCCGGGGGACAATGGCCCGGTAGCTGATAAGGTAAGCCCCGCCCGGCGATACCTGCACATCCCCTTCATTCTTCACAAACCCTTCGGGAGTGACATAGCGCTGGCAGTGGTGGGAATCCATGGTGTAGGAACCCAGCCCGACAGGGTCTTTTGTGATTACAAGCCTCCGGCAGTCGTTTTCAGTAACCACGTATTCCCCCAGCATCCTCCGGGCCTCCCTTACATACAGCTGGTGAGGCCAGTTTCCGTTGTCGGTGAATTCGTCCCTGGCCAGCCCCCAGCGTGCGATCTCTGTCCGGATATGCTCGGGGACCCGATGATTATTGGCCAGGGTCCACATCAGCCCCTTCTGGTAAATCTCATGTTCCTTGATGATGCCCTCCCGTGTACTGTAATCAGCATCGGGGTATTCGTAGCTCATCCCGATGTAGTCGGTTGAAAAGCCGGTACGGTTGTTGGTATCGGTCTTCCGGTTGGGCATCAATCCCGGAAGCCAGGGCAAGCCGTTTTCTCCGGCTTCAAAATTGCGCAGCAGCAGTTCGTACCTTGCTTCATCGTAATCTTCCGGCTTGGGGTAGGGAACCATGTTTTCTTTCACATCGGTGAGGCACATCCGGAAACAATATGCCTGGACCCTGCTGTCGCCTTCTCCATCTTCGCCCGGCTCACCTCCGTGGACACCTGGAAGGAGACCGCTCGACGGATCACCAGGGACAACATAAGGGTCGACTCCATCCACAAACTGGTGGTAGATTGCCTGGGCTTTCTGGACCCCGTTCAGGGTCTCTCCGTAGGCCCGGTTGGATTCCCGGCCCACCGCATAACTGACTCCCGCAACCGCCATCAGGTCACCCTCGTAGGTGGCGTCAATAAAGACCCTGCCGTGAAACAAGGTTCCGCTTTCCATCCTGATGGACCTGATTTTCCCGGCCTCCGCGGAGACACCCCGGTCAAGGTCCAGCCTTTCATTCCTGACAACCGGCACTCCCTCTTCTTCCAGCATGGTTTCGTAAACCATTTCCGCCACATGGGGCTCAAAACCCCATATTGCGTCCTCACCGGGGCTGTATCCTTCGTAATCGGAAGGATGCTCATGTGTCCAGGCATCGGGATTATCGTAATATTTCTTGAGTCGCTGGTAGAATTCGCGGGAGATTCCGCCGATTACCGACTTGTCGCCGCTGTCAGTCCTGCCCAGTCCGCCGCTTTTCAGTCCTCCCAGGTGGGAGCCCGGCTCTATCAGGATGACTGATTTGTCCATCCGGGCCGCCTGCACAGCGGCCGCGACCCCGGCTGAAGTCCCCCCGTAAACGACAATATCGTATTGCTTTTCAGAGCCGCAGGAGACGGAAAAGAGGACACCCAGAAGGATAAAAATTGATTTTTTCATGAGATGGTCACCACCTGTGTCAAGATAGCCCGCGCAAAGCAGGATAGGTTAAACATAGGCTGGAGCGACCCCTTTTGCAAGGAAAAAAGGGTTGAGGTTTTGGGAGTTCGGCCTGAAGGAGGTCCAGCCTGTCAGGGGTCCCGGTTTTTTTCGGCCTGTTCGATGAGTTCAAGTATGGTGAGCACCTTGTCTCTGGGAGGCGACGAAATCTGCTGGAGGGCCTCATCACTGAAATTCTCCTCCAGGTATTTCTGCACAGGGATCCTCTGGAACCAGCAGTCAATAATCCTGCGGCAGGGAGTACTTCCTTCCGTGGACCGGCAGTAGGAAAATGTCAGGGGATGCCCCAGCATCCGGCAGTAGATTTCCAGATCGTCATAGTCTCTGATCATGTGTCATTTTCCTGCAAGGCCTGACAGTGGAAAGCCCGCTCCGTAACCAGTCGATTATTAAGCGAAGCGTTAAGGGCGGGTTGCCCCTTTCAGTGTCCCGGCAACCTTCTGCATAAAATAAATAAACTGTTCGTTCAGGGCTTTAAGTATACAGGATTCTAAAGGCTGTCAGGAACTTCTTTTCGATTACAAGCAGTCCCGCAAACCGGATGATTATTCCCGGGCCGGACGTATCCAGACACCCCTTAATTGCAGTAAATAAATGATTTTTATAAGATATCCCGGATTAATAGGATATAATGAAATCGTATTCCGTTGAAAAGTCGGAAAGGAGGATAGCGATATGTTCAGAAAAGCCGGAGTGTTGATTTTTCTGATTCTACTGGGAATGTCTTCCTGCCAGCGAACTGATATCGCCGCTGAAGAAGAGGCTATCAAGACGGTTCTGAAAAATCAGACCGATGCCTTTTACAACAAGAGTATTGAAGGAGAATCAGATGTCTGGGCTCATGAGCCCTATGTATTTCGAGGGTTTTCGATTGACCCGGTGATCGGTTGGGAATCTCTTAGAAAGCTTTATGAAGAGGTTTTTACCGGAGCTTCGTGGCCTCCCTACTTTGCTGAGCATTCCAACCATTTCATCCATATCCGGGATGACGTGGCATGGACTGTCTACCACCAGGAACTATATTACGAAAATGAAGAGGGGCTGACTGAAACGGTGGAAGGCTGGGAACACCGGATTCTTGAAAAGAAGGATGGCAAGTGGAAGATTGTCTTGCAGATGAGCGGCCCTTATCCCTCCCAGGAGGACAACGCCCTGATCGGCGAACCTGCAGCATCCAGGACTGAACTGGAATAGCAGCCAGGCTTTCAGCAACGATCCGTGGTATTGCGGGGAGAGCGGAAAAGCCGACAAATCTGAAAGCTCTTGTCCGGTGTCAGGTTCGGGGGACAATTACTGCCGGCGCTCAAAAACAAGTCTCTGGCAATCCCATCCTGAGGTAGGGCACATGTTCCGCACTATGGTCAGGACCCCGCCGTCTTCCGAGAGACTCCAGTGGTCTTCCCAGTCCGGAACCGAGGGATCGGATTCCAGGTGATTCTTTACCAGCAGGACGTTTTCCTTCCAGTGAGCCTCACTGACGAGCAGGCAGTCGGCCAGCTCATTGGTGCATCTTGAGCCATCCGCAAGATAGGTCAACTCTGCCCGGACCTCGCCTGAATCCCCTTTTTGAACAAGTGAAACCATTATTGCTGAACCCTCCTGCTTTATCCTCCGGATTGCCTCGGCCGGAGCAAACAGGGAATCCGTTCTGCAGGGGCAGCCAAGGCTGCTTTTTTCGGGATTCATTGTCCAGGTCCCGCTGAAATCGGCCTGGGCAAGAAGGGGAGCAGGCACTGTCACCAATATTGCCAACAAAATATAGCTGAAAATAGGCTGCATAACTTCTCCTTTTTACCATCCGTCCTGATTTTCGATGGGCTTACGGCTGCGGCGGCAAATCCATCCGCCCTGGGTTCGTCATGCTTTGCCGGCGTTGCCGGGCCTGGTCTGAGTTTAGCATATAGATCCCGCAATCCCTGAGAATTTTGATCTTGAGTTTGAGCAGTCCAGCCGGCGCAGAAATATTATTCGTTGCATCTCCTTGATATTTATGATATTTACCAGATTAGAACGCCCTATTTACAGGCCGGATGCCGCAGCGGCTATCGGCCGGATAGATCCTGGGTACCGGGTGGACATTGGAGACGGGAAGGCGCTGGAAACAGAATGGCTGGTGTCCGCCCCCCTGGCTGCGTGAATCTTCGTAACTCCGTCAAAATTCGGGTCGGAAGCTTTAGCTTTTCGATTCCCCGGGCCGCAGGCGCAAGACGCTTGCCAGGCGTTAAGGAGGTGCAATGAAATTAAACGTAAAGGCTTTCGCAATTACCTGCGCTCTGTTATGGGGGCTGGGGCTTTTTCTTGTAACCTGGTGGATCATTTTTCTGGACGGTCCTTCCGACCAGGGGGTTTTCATCGGGCGAATCTACCGCGGATACTGTATCACGCCGATGGGCAGCGTTATCGGCCTTGCCTGGGGGCTGGTTGACGGGGCTATCGGCGGGGCCATATTTGCCTGGCTTTACAACCTGCTGTCCGGCTGTTCAAAAAAGGAAGAGGCTGCTTAGCCAGGGTGCCTTCTTGTTAGGCGGCCGCCTCAGATTTTCCCAGGTCACGAGACGGATTCCTTTCACCGGGTTAAAAGCAACCGTACCGTTTTCGGCTAAACGTCACTGACGCAGCGGTCAAAGAAGTCGACCAGGCGGGTCTCGTCTTCCTGGTCCCTGGCACGGATAGCGGTCCTTGGATGCTGGTTCAGCTGTCCTGTCATGATGTAGTGTGGCAGCGGGCCCCAATCGAGGGTTTTCTGAAGTTCCAGGACATGCTCCTCAATTAGCTTCCATACGGGCCTGATTCTGTATTTCGGGTTCCTCAGGAATCCGAGGAGCAGTTCGGTGCTGCAGTTTCCGCCTCCCCTGCCAAGTCCCGCAAAGGTGGAATCAACCCGGTTGACTCCGCGGACAATAGCCTCGATGGTATTGGCAAAAGCCAGCTGCTGGTTGTTGTGGGCGTGGATCCCCACTTCTTTTCCCGTACCCTCCAGGGCTGACTGGTATTTATTGACCAGGGCGCCGATCTGTTCGGAGTAAAGGGCCCCGAAACTGTCTACAATCACAACCGTGGAAACCGGGGACTCCCTGACCATTTGGAGGGCCTGATCAATTTCGGCATCCTTTGCCACGGAAATGGCCATGATGTTGCAGGTTGTTTCGTATCCCTTTTCATGGGCGTCCCAGATCATCTCCAGTGCTTCGGGGACCTGGCTGACGTAGCAGGCCACGCGGATCATATCAAGTACACTGTCCTTTTTGGGAAGGATGTCGGTTTTCCAGTCGCTCTTTCCCCCGGCATCAGCCATGGCGGAAAGTTTAAGGGGAGTCTTGTTATCGCCGACGATCCTCCTGAGATCTTCCTCGTCACAGTGGCGCCACGGCCCGAACCTGTCAACGGGAAAGACTCTTTTAGAATTCTTGTAGCCGACCTCCATGTAGTCAATGCCTGCCTTTATGCAGGTATCATAGGCGGCCTTTACGAAGGCATCGTCAAATTTGGAATCATTCATCAGTCCGCCGTCCCTCACGGAACAGTCGAGGACTTTTATCTCTGGTCGAAACGTTATCCATGGAGCCAGGTCAGCCACGTTTTTTCTCCTTCTGGTGAAATCCGGGTTAAACGGTTCAGCGGGTTAGAATATGGATTGGATTCCGGATTGTCAACCTGAAACAGGGAAAATGGAGTTTCTCCATTGTTCGCGGGTGAGAAAGGTTTTACATCGGCGTCGGCGTCGGCGTCGGTATCGAAAAAATGAGGCGGTCCTGATCTTTAAGGCGCAGGCAGCCGGTCGGTGAATCGACCCCGATAGCGAAACCCGGCCCCGACCCCGAGATGGAATGACAAGGGACGTGTCAGGAAATCATCGGTTGCGGCTCGCTTTCGCTCGCAGGTCCGAAGATCGGACCTGCCAGTGCGCCTTCGAGCGCACTGAACTAACTGGTGAAAGTCCAG
>CAZOGT010000149.1:0-7345 GCA_964579015.1 uncultured Acidobacteriota bacterium
ACCGCCCCTTAATGACATTAATTAAGATGGGCCACTGCCCCATGGAAAAAAACGGGTGAGATGAGATAGGTTTCCACGGCATCAACTGTCATGAATACATGGTAAAATTCTTTTGTCCGGATTCCGTTTTCGCCAGGGGTATATCTGGACTTATTTTTTATTATCAATAGTTAAGAGGGTTTTCAATGCAGAAGAGAGAAACTGTCCTGGTCCTGGACTTCGGCTCCCAGTATACCCAGTTAATTGCCCGCCGCATCAGGGAATCCAGGGTCTATTCAGAGATCCTTCCCTACAACACCGCATGGGAAACCATCCTGGAAAAAGACCCGGCCGGGCTGATTCTCTCCGGAGGACCCAGTTCAGTTTTCGAAAAAGATGCCCCTCACCCTGATCCGGAAATCTTCAAGTTCAAGGGCCCGGTACTGGGGATCTGTTACGGAATGCATCTGCTTGTGCATCACCTCGGCGGCGAGGTCCAGCGAGCTGACCATCAGGAGTACGGAAAGGCTGCGGTTAAGCAGGATGGCTCCGATCTTTTTGCCGGCCTTCCGGATGAGATTCAGGTCTGGATGAGCCACGGAGACCGGATTGCACGGCTTCCGGAAGGATTCAGGGGAACAGCCTCGACTTCAGCTGCCATGGCAGCCATGGCGGGGCCGGGAAAAAAAGTCTATGGGCTGCAGTTTCACCCTGAAGTTGTACACACCCCCCAGGGCAGGAATATTATTGAAAACTTCCTTTACCGGATTTGCGGATGCCGCGGAGACTGGACTGTTTCCTCTTTCGTGGACCAGGCTGTTTCCGATATACGGCAGCAGGTCGGACCCGAAAGCCGTGTTGTCTGCGGACTCTCCGGAGGAGTGGATTCCTCCGTGGCCGCCATGCTGGTGGACAGGGCTATCGGTGACCGGTTGACCTGCATTTTTGTCGACAACGGACTGCTCCGGAAGAATGAGTTCGCCTATGTATTGAAGACCTTCACTGAGAACCTGCATCTTAATGTCGTGGGAGTTGATGCCGCTGAGCGCTTCCTCAAACCGCTCGAAGGTGTGCTGGACCCTGAAAAGAAACGAAAAATCATCGGAAATGAATTCATCAGGGTGTTTGAACGTGAGGCAAGGCGTATCGGAAATATCGGTTATCTTGTCCAGGGCACCCTTTATCCGGATGTCATTGAATCGGTCTCTGTAAAAGGCCCGTCCGCGGTAATCAAGAGCCATCATAATGTCGGGGGCCTTCCTGAAAAAATGGATCTGGAATTGATAGAGCCCCTGAGGGAACTCTTCAAGGATGAGGTCAGGGAAGCAGGAAGGGAACTGGGCTTGAGTGACGGTTTTGTGATGAGACAGCCCTTTCCCGGTCCCGGCCTGGCGGTAAGGATAATTGGGGAGATCACCAGGGAAAGGCTGCTGATTCTCAGGGAAGCGGACGATATAGTCCACCAGGAAATGAAATCATCCGGATTCTACGGCAAGGTCTGGCAGTCTTTCGCGGTGCTTCTCCCCGTAAAAACCGTTGGGGTGATGGGAGACGGCAGGACCTATGAAAATGTCATTGCCCTCAGGATCGTCCAGAGCCTTGACGGAATGACTGCTGACTGGGTCCAGCTTCCCTATGAACTGCTGGCCAGGATTTCCAGCAGAATCGTGAATGAAGTCCGCGGCGTAAACCGGGTTGTCTACGACATCAGTTCCAAACCACCTTCCACTATAGAATGGGAGTAGGGACGCTGATCCCGGGCCGGGCAGATGACTCGGCACATATGAATGGCACCTGGCCGTAAATATCGCTAATAAGTAGAATAAAATTAGATAGAAGCTGAAAAATCATGAGTTTTTGCCACCTTCACCTGCACAGCCATTACAGTCTTTTGGACGGAGCCAATCGAATCCCGGACCTGATCGATGAAGCAAAAAAACAGGGAATGCCGGCGATAGCCCTTACTGACCACGGCAACATGTTCGGGGCCGTGCAGTTTCATGATGCCGCCCAGGAAGCGGGGATCAAGCCCATCATCGGTTGTGAAGTCTATGTAGCCCGCAACGGTCGCAAGAATAAAACCGGCGGATCCGCTAATTCCAACCATCTCATCCTTCTCGCCAAAAACAAAACCGGGTACCACAACCTGGTCAGGCTTGTTTCGCTTGGCTACCTGGAAGGATTCTATTTCAGGCCCCGGATTGATAAGGCGCTTCTGGCTCAGCATGCTGAAGGCCTGATATGCCTTACAGCCTGTATTCAGGGCATTGTTCCCCAGCTTATCATCCAGAATTCTTTTGACGCTGCCAGGAAAGAAGCTGCTGACCTCCTGGAAATATTCGGCCCGGGAAACTTTTACCTTGAGCTCCAGGATCACGGGATAGAGGAACAGGCGATTGCCAATGAGGGCCTTATCAGGCTTTCGAAGGAACTTGGCATTCCCCTGGTCGCCACCAATGACTGCCATTATTTGAAGCGCAGGCAAAGCAAGTCCCATGATGCCCTGCTCTGTATTCAAACCGGCAAAAAGGTTTCCGATGTAAACAGGATGAGCTACCAGACCGACGAATTCTACCTCAAGAGTTATGAAGAAATGCAGTCCCTCTTCAGCCACGTCCCTGAAGCGTTGTCCAACACGCTGGAGATCGCCGGGAAATGTGATTTCTCTTTCGGTCCCACCAGGAATATTTTTCCGAATTTTGATGTCCCGGAGGGATTTGACGTGGACTCATATTTCGAAAAAATTGCCCGGGCCGGTTTTGAGGAAAGAAAAAAGCATCTCCTTAAAATCAAGGGGAAAGGTCGCCTTCAGCACTCCATGGAAGAATACGAAGAGAGGCTGTCAAGGGAGATCAAAATAATCCAGGAAATGCAGTTCTCAGCCTATTTTCTGATTGTCTGGGACTTCATGGACCACGCCAGGAAAATCGGGGTGCCTGTCGGTCCGGGGCGGGGATCAGCCGCAGGCAGCCTGGTGTCGTACGCCATGGGCATCACCAATGTGGACCCTCTTGCCTACGGCCTTCTTTTTGAAAGGTTCCTCAATCCCGAGAGGGTGACTCCCCCGGACATTGACATTGACTTCTGCATGTTGCGCCGAAATGAAATAATCGATTACGTCACAAAACGCTACGGCAGGGATAATGTCAGCCATATCATCACCTTCGGGAGCATGAAAGCCAAGCAGGCGATTCGGGATGTGGGAAGGGTCCTTGACTTTGAATATGCCGCCGCTGACAAGGTGGCCAAAATGATCCCTGGGGACCTGGGGACAACCCTCTCTACAGCCCTGGAAAATGTCAGGGAACTGAAGGATCTGACCAGGGGCGACAGGAATATCAGCGAGCTTTTCCAGACCGCGCTTGATCTCGAGGGCCTGGCACGGCATGCTTCCACCCATGCCGCAGGCGTGGTCATCGCCCCTGAGCCCCTGATTGAGCTGGTGCCCCTGCACAAGGACGAGAAGAAAAACGAGATATCAACGCAGTACCAGATGAGTGACCTCGAACGGCTTGGCCTTCTCAAAATGGATTTTCTTGGACTGACGACCCTGACCGTACTCTCCCAGGTCCTGGAGCAAATCAAGGTTCTTAAAGGGGAGGAAATCGTGCTGGAGGATCTGCCCCTGGACGATCCTTTGACATTCAAGCTTTTCTGCGACGGAAATACAGCCGGGGTCTTCCAGTTTGAATCATCCGGCATGAGAGATATCCTGAGGCGGCTCCAGCCCAGCCGAATCGAGGACCTGATAGCCTTGAACGCTCTGTACCGCCCCGGCCCGATCAAGGGAGGCATGATCGATGAATTCATAAAGCGCCGCCACGGAGAAGTTGACGTGGTTTACGATCATCCCGAACTCGAAGAAATCCTCGAGGAAACCTATGGGGTGATCGTCTACCAGGAGCAGGTCATGCAGATAGCGAGCCGGCTTGCCAATTTCACCCTGGGAAGCGCTGATCTGCTCAGGCGGGCAATGGGGAAAAAGAAGAAAAAGGTAATGGATGATCAGCGGAAAAGATTCATGGAAGGCTCCGCAGAAAACGGTATCAACAAGGCCAAGGCCAAACGAATTTTTGACTATATGGAGAATTTTGCCGGGTATGGTTTTAATAAGAGCCATTCCACCGCCTATGCCCTGCTTGCCTACCAGACCGCCTATTTCAAGGCCCACCACCCTGTGCAGTTTATGGCCGCGGTCCTGACCAATGAACTGTTCAAATCAGATCCCAAGATAGTCCAGTACATGGAGGAGGCCCGGGAGATGGGGATAAGGGTCCTTCCACCGGACGTGAATAAAAGCGGAGTCTACTTCCTCGGGACTAATGACGGAGAGATTATTTTCGGTCTCTCCGCCCTGAAAAATGCGGGCGAAAACGCCGTCACTGAAATTGTTGAAGCCAGGCAAAAAAACGGGCCCTTCCGCGACCTCTTCCATTTCTGCGAAACCGTGGACCTGCGCAAGGTCAACCGAAGGGTAATGGAAGCGCTGATCAAGGCGGGGGCTTTCGATTCACTGGGTGAAAAACGCAAATCTTTGTTTGAAGCCGTGCCCATGGCTATTGAACGAGGCCAGAAGGCCCAGAAAGACAAGATCACCGGCCAACAAGGGCTCTTCGCTGACCTGGCCGGCTCAGTGGCAGATGACGGGCCTGAACAGGTCCCCGACCTGGGAGAATGGGACACAAGGGAGTTGCTTGGCTATGAAAAAGAGGTTCTCGGCTACTACCTGACCGGGCACCCCATGGAACAGTACCGGGAAGAATTGAAGAACTTTTCCCGCTACCGCACCTCGGACCTGGGCGAGAAGCTGGACAGGCAGGAGATTACCGTCGGCGGTATGATTGCCAAGGTTGAAAGAAAACAGACCAGGAAGGGTGATTCCATGGCCACCATGCAGCTGGAAGACCTTTCCGGGTCAGTAGAAGTCCTTTTATGGCCCTCCGTCTACGAGAAATGCAAAGAGCTCCTCGACACTGACAGTCCGATCCTGGTCAAAGGCAGGCTGGAAGTCAACGGCCGCGGAGAAATCAAGCTGATTGCGGCTGAAGTTTCCGATCTGGTTTCGCGTTGGCAGGAAGGGATAGAAAAAGCGATTGTCAGGATTCCCCTGGACAAGATCGATTCACCCGCTATTGACCATTTTGATGCCCTTGTCAGGCGATTTCCCGGCAACAGCCTGCTGGAATTCGAACTCTACGGCCATACCGGGGGCCTGGTCTCTATCAGCCCCCGGGAAGATGTAAGGATCAGTGCGGTTCCCGAGTTTGTCAGCAGCGTTGAAAGACTATTCGGATCAAAGTCCTGTATACTTGAAGCTAAATAGTTCAGGGGGCTTTATCAGCGATGCGGGCCGCCGGTAATGTCTTCTGAGCTGCTAACCCCTGGTTTATGCAGATCTGGTAGATTTCCAACTGCAAACAGTTTTACACTGGAGAGTCTGATTGATGCGGAATGTTACTCAAGAACTTGAAAAGCTGCGGCTGCAGATAAAATCTCTTCCCAGGGAGGCCGCTTCTGATATCGAGGCCCTTGAAGACAGGATTCTTCACCTCGAAAAGCTGGCCGGGGGAGAACTTACTTCCTGGGATATCGTGCAGATAGCCCGCCACGAAAATCGTCCCTACACCCTGGATTACATTGAAAGGATCTTCACAGGATTTCAGGAGATTCACGGAGACCGCCATTACGGCGATGATAATGCCATTGTCGGCGGTATGGCTTTCCTCGATGGAGAACCGGTAATGCTGATCGGCCAGCAAAAAGGCCGCAACATGAAGGATCGCATATTTCGAAACTACGGGATGCCCAATCCGGAGGGGTACCGTAAGGCTTTGAGGCTGATGCGGCTTGCCGAGAAATTCAACAGGTCGGTTATCTGCCTGATTGACACCCCTGGAGCCTATCCGGGCATCGGGGCGGAGAAGCGGGGGCAAGCCCAGGCAATCGCCAGCAACCTGATGGAGATAGCCCAGGTAAAAGTTCCTATTGTTGTTACCGTTATCGGTGAAGGCGGAAGTGGAGGCGCCCTGGCCATCGGGATCGGAGACCGGGTATTGATGATGGAGCATTCGATCTATTCAGTCATATCCCCGGAAAGCTGTTCCGCAATCCTTTGGAAGGACCAGGATCATGTAAAGGAAGCAGCCGACGCACTTAAGCTTACGGCTCCGCATCTTTTGAAATTTGGCGTCATAGATGAAATAATTCCTGAACCTCCGGGAGGAAACCACCAGGACTGGGACAAGGCCGCTGACCAGCTGAAAATTTTTCTGGTGCGGAATCTATCAGCCCTCCGGGAGCTGGGGATTGAAGACTTGCTGGAACAGCGGTATCTGCGTTTTCGAAAGATTGGAGAGCTTCTCGAAGAATGAACCTCCTTTAAGTATCCGTTCACGGTTGAGAGAATCGGAAATTCAGATTCGGCTTTGTTCATATCTGGAGCCGACTTTCGGAAATCGGGATTTCAGCAGGAATCAACAACTCTTTTCACCTTGACGAAATAGTTTTATCATGAGTGTCCCCGCGGAAAGGGGCCTCACATATATTGTAATTTTTCGGAGCATTTAAAATGGATCAAATCGGAGACCTGAAAAGAACCTGTTATTGCAACGACATCAAAGACATGAAAATAGGCGACGAAGTCACTGTAATGGGCTGGGTGGACCGGCTGAGGGACCTCGGAAACCTTACCTTTGCTGATGTCCGGGACAGGACAGGTGTTGTCCAGATTGTAGTTTCTTCGAACCGGCAGAATGGAGTGCATCACAGGATCAAGCAGCTCCGGTCTGAATATGTCGTGGCTGTAAGCGGCCCGCTGATTGAAAGGGACGCGGAAACCTATAATCCTTCTTTGCCGACCGGAAAAGTCGAGGTGGCAGTCAGGGACATCAGGATCCTGAACACCTCGCTCACCCCTCCCTTTCCCATCGATTCCGATACCATCACTTCTGAGGAAACAAGGTTGAAATACCGTTTTCTCGACTTGCGCAGAAACGCAATGCAGAAGAATATGGTACTCCGACACCAGGCTACCCTTGAAATCCGCAAAGAGCTGGACGAAAACAATTTTCTGGAGATCGAAACCCCAATTCTAAATAAATCCACGCCCGAAGGAGCAAGGGACTACCTGGTGCCAAGCAGGGTGCAGAGGGGCGCCTTCTATGCCCTTCCCCAGTCTCCGCAGATATTCAAACAGCTGCTGATGGTTTCAGGATTTGACCGGTATTTCCAGATTGCCCGCTGTTTTCGTGATGAGGACCTCCGGGCCGACCGTCAGCCTGAATTCACCCAGGTGGACATCGAAATGTCCTTCGTCCAGCCCGAACAGGTTTTTGAAGTCGTTGAAAAACTGCTTGCAAGGGTCTTC
>CAZOGT010000150.1:0-7306 GCA_964579015.1 uncultured Acidobacteriota bacterium
GAGGCAAGGGACCGGTCCACGCAGAACTCGTAAATGGAAAGGATGTCGAAATCCCTGCGCCGCCTGATCAGCCTGAGGATCCTTTCCAGGGAGCCTTCTTCTGTCTGCCCGTAGTCAACAATGTAACCGCGCAGGTTGTTCCGCTTATGGGAGACCACGACGAACCCGGTGATCTCTCCCGGATACCCCGCATAGTAGAAGGTATAGTTCTTGAGCGGGTTTCGGTATCTCCATCCATAGAACACTTCATCTCTCTTAAGTTCGACCGCCGGCCGGGGCAGGGTCCTCCTCCCGGCGATCCGGATCATGTCCTCATGAAAAGCCTCCTCCGTCACCAGGATTCCGTCACATTCCCCATACTGGACCCTGGGGGGAAGTGTTTTCATGTAATTCATGCAGTAATGAATTATTCCGGGGTATGAACAGGAATCCAGGAAATACCGGTATGCCAGGGGAAAGGCTCCAAATTTTTCGTAACTCCGAACCGAGTTGGTGGTTGAAGAGGTGTTCAGGAACCACCTGTAATCCGGCCTCAGCCATTCCCGGCCGAATTCCATCATCTTCTTCAACAGGCCTTTCCTTCGGTGTTCAGGCAGGACAAACGCTCCCCCGGGAGCAAGGATGACTTCCTCGTTCCCTGTGGCGGAATGCCTCCACCTGGAAGGCACATACTTGTACTGCCCGGCCACTCTACCCTGGTATTCAGCCACCACTATCAGGGGCTCTTCCGAATTCGGATTCTCGTAATGCATCCACTGCAGATATTTGCGGCAGGTTTCCAGGGGCATGTTGTAGAGGCGCCCCAGCAGGGATTCTATCTCCGGAACATCGCCGGGCCTGAAGGGCCGCAGTTTGAAGTCACTCATCCGGCACGCTCTTCCCCGGAAGGAAAGACTCTCCCGTACAGGCCGTTTCCCGGTTGAAGGTCCAGGAGCCGCCGGCAGTCCCCGGGGGTCATGACAGCCCTGCCCATGTCACCTGAAATCCTGTGGATTCGTTTCACCAGTTCCCCGTTCCTGGCCAGCCTTTTTCGTCCCGCATCCCACCAGATATTGTCCTCAAGCCCCACCCTGACGCCTCCGCCGGCGGCGATAGCCATGGTATTTACCGAAACCTGGGCATCTCCTATTCCCGCCATGCTCCAGACCGAACGGGCGGGAAGGTCATTAACCATGATCCCGGCATGGAGGAGGTTGGCCTGGGCGCAGGCGATGTTGCCCAGCAGGAGATTAAAGTAGTGCGGAGGTTCCAGCAGCTTCTTCTGTTCCAGGTACTTGGCAAAATTGATCATCCCCGAATCGAACGCTTCGAGTTCGGCCAGGACCCCCCTCTTTTTCATTGCCGCGGCCAGGCTCCGGATCATGTCCGGAGAATTGATGCTTGCGATCCGGTTGAAATTCACGGACGACAGGGTAAGGCTTCCCATGTCCGGCTTCAATTCCCCATCCAGGAGCAGGACATCCGTTCTCTTCTCAAACTCCGTGTAGTTCCTTCCGCTCAGGGAAACGCAGATAATCAGTTCCCGGGTAAAATCCCTGATTCCCTCAATGATCTTCCGATACACCTCGGCCTGCCAGCAGGGCCGTCCGGATTCCTCCTCCCTGGCGTGGAGGTGGACCATGGTGATTCCGATTTCAAACGCCTCATGGACCTGTTCAATGATTTCCGAAGGAGTTATCGGGACATGGGGAGTCATCTCGTTAGTGGGAATCATCCCGGTCGGGGTAAAATTGATGATTACGTCCGGTGGTCCTGCAGGCATGAAACTAATCCTCTAAAAGAAGCTAGATAGTAAAGAGATCCAGGGTTTTTTCGACTGCTGCCACCTTTTCTTCAGGAGTCATTCCCTTGCCCTTCCTGGTAACGAGATCGTACCTTTCGGCATTCTCATCCTTAAAGAAAACGCCCAGGTGAAAAGGATGGGGCTTGTCAGCCATTTCCCTGGCAGCCTGAAGGTCTGAGGGATCATGTTCCCTGATATTCTCGAAATGTTTCAGCTGCTGATCCGAAAGCTGCACCCCATCCGGGTGATTCAGCAGGACGAGGTTGGAAGTGTCCTTCAGGACCTCATCAAAGGCATGGGGAGTGAAGTGGGGGCACCGCTGCAGGATCCGGACAAATGATGTGCCTTTATGCTTTCGGGCGGCCCTGATAGTCTCGTAGAGATGGGTGGCATGCCAGTCCACTGACTGGGCCACGAAAGAGCGGTTGGTGATTCCCAGCATCACTGAGATCGGGTTAAGGGACACGAAAAAGGAGCCTGACGGATGGGTATTGGACCGGGCCGACTTCCTGGTTGTCGGAGATGTCTGGGCCTTGGTCAGCCCATAAATATTATTGTCCAGCATCAGGACGGTCAAATTCATGTTGTACCTGAGCGCGTGGATCCAGTGCCCCGTGCCGATTGCGCAGTTGTCCCCGTCTCCGGTGATGACAAAGACCTCCAGGTCTGGCCGGCGGCTCTTGATCCCGCAGGCTACGGGAAGGGCCCGGCCGTGCAGGCTGTGAAAACCATAGGTCTTCATGTAGTGGGGAAACCTGCTCGAACAGCCGATCCCTGACACCACCACCACCTTTTCGGGGGAGAGGTCCGAATCACGAATGACCCGCTGAAAGGTAGCCAGGACACCATGGTCTCCGCACCCGGGACACCACCTCGGCTCTCCTCCCATATAATCATCCAGGGAGAAATCCCTTGCTTTTTGTGGATTCCACTCTTCGCCTAATCCATACATCAGTGTTTGTCTCCTTTCCGGATTTCATCCAGCTCCAACCGCAGCTGCCGTTCCACGAGGCCCGGGGGGAGCGGGCCTCCCGGCACCCTGGACCAGCAGTCCACATCGAC
Source organism: uncultured Acidobacteriota bacterium (assembly GCA_964579015.1). Taxonomy (GTDB): domain Bacteria; phylum Acidobacteriota; class UBA6911; order RPQK01; family JAPXNP01. The sequence continues at coordinate 2,846 of CAZOGT010000150.1, forward strand.
CATGGTATGGCTGCGCAGAAGCCCGGCCAGCTGCCCTGTCCGACGGTTTTCCTCATTGATGTAGGGGTGGGAAAGATCATCGCTGTAATTTATTTCCACGGTCATGACTTTTTTGAACCTGCTGAAAATCTCCTTCAAGCCGGGTTCCATGGGAGAGAGGAAGCGCAGGTGAAGCGAAGAGACCCGGTAGCCCTGCTGAATCAGGTGTTCTACCGCTTCAACCACGGTTCCCAGGGTTGAACCCCAGGAGACCACCAGCAGGTCCCCTTCCTGCCCGCCGAGTACCTCAGGATGACGGATTGTGCTCTGGATTGCCGCGATTTTCCTGCTTCTCATCTCCATGGCCCGCTGATTGATCGCCGACTCATAGGCGACCCTGCTTCTCTTGTCGTGGGCCAGCCCGGTGACCACGTACTCTCCTCCGGGCTGTCCCGGTATCGGCCTTTCCGAAAGCCCGGTTTCCGGGTCCCAGTCATAGGGAGCCACCGATTCATCCCAGGGGGTCTGGTCAACCGGGGGAGATAGCCAGCTCTCTCTCGGCTGGGGACGGATGAAAGGCTGCTGCCCGGTTGCAAGGTTGGCATCGGTCAGGACAAACACCGGCCCCCGGTAGTGCTCGGCCAGATTCCTGGCGGTAATCATGAAATTGAAACACTCCGCAATGGTCGCCGGGGCCAATACTATCTTGGGACTGTCACCGGGTGAACCGCAAAGGACAGCCAGCAGGTCACCCTGCTCACTCTTGGTGGGAAGCCCTGTTGAGGGGCCTCCCCTCTGGACGACAACAATAACCAGGGGGATTTCGGCCATCACGGCCAGTCCGATGAACTCCGTCTTGAGTGCCAGGCCGGGACCGGAAGTGATGGTGACGGCGGTCTTCCCGGCATACGAAGCACCGATGGCGAAGCCAATGGCTGCGATCTCATCTTCGGCCTGGTGAACCAGGCCCCCGACACGGGAAAACATATTGGCCAAAAAATGCGAGGCCGAAGTTGCAGGTGTGATCGGGTACATGGCACAGACTTCCATTCCGGCGGCCATGATGCCCAGTCCGACAGCCTGGTTTCCGTTCATCACCACCTTGCGGCCCTTGTCCCCTTCAGCCGGTATGTCAAATTTGAAGCTTATATTATTTATTGCCCATTCATAGCCGGATTCAAGCAGGGAAAGATTGGATTCAACGAGGGCGGCCCCTTTTCCGGAGAAACGCTTGCCCACCTCCTCCCGGGCAATATCCATGTCCCGGTTGTAGACGGCACAGAGCATTCCGAGCACCCAGATATTCTTCCCACGTCTCGGGTCTTCCACTATTTTCCGGCATTCTTCCTCCAGGGGGATCTCTACGAGGGTGTATCCCAGCGAAATGAATTCTTCCCTTGCTTTCCGGTATGATTCGGCCGAATCGGACCTCTCTCCCCAGGCGTTGTCAAGAAAAACAATGGTCCCCTCTCTGAGCGCGCCTACGTCGATCCTGCTGTAAAGCACCTGCTCATTGAAGGCGACAACCAGGTCAGCCTCGTCACCGGAATTGGTGATTTCCCTGCGCCCGATGCGAATCCGGTTTCCGCTGGCACCGGAGCGCGACCGATGGGGAGGCTCGATTTCAGCCGGAATTATTTCAACTGTCCACACCCCGTTCCCCATTTTGGCGCTCACGGTTCCGAACAGCTGCCCTGAAGTCTGGGCGCCTTCGCCGGAATCACTGACTATCTCAACAATATGCTGCTGGATAGCGGCCCTCTCAGGGCCTTCCTTTTTCTCTTCGGTAGCGTCTCGGTTCCCATCTGCCATGTCTGTCACCTGCAAACCCTTTCTGAGGGTTTAATACTAAAGTTATACGACATTATACTCCACCGGAATCCCGGGGAAAAACAGGAGTTCCCCCATTTTTCGCGAGTGATTAAGATTTTGAATCGGGATCGGGGTCGGGGTCGGAATCGGCGTCGGTATCGAAAAATTGATGAGCCGGCCCTGAATCTTTAGGGTCAGGGCTGTGAGACGAAAAATCGACCCCGATAGCGATACCGACCCCGACACCGAGATGGAATAAAAAGGGATCAGTGATAATTGGAGGAGATTCTTCGAGAATGTTCGGCTGGACCGGATAGTCGCAATGCTGACCCGACTTGGGAGACAAGGAGATGCTGTTGGTGAAGACGGTGAGGGATACGAAGAGGACCAACCAGGGGCTGAAGGAAATCACGAGCTCGGACATGATTGATGAAAATGGTCGGGGTCGCCGTCGGGGTCGGTATCGGCGTCGGTATCGAAAAATTGATGAGCCGGCCCTGAATCTTTAGGGTCAGGGCTGTGAGACGAAAAATCGACCCCGATAGCGATACCGACCCCGACACCGAGATGGAATAAAAAGGGATCAGTGATAATTGGAGGAGATTCTTCGAGAATGTTCGGCTGAGGACGGTTGGGACCCTTTTTTTCTCAAGCAAAAAGTTGCCCCATTTTTCAGCTTTGCCATCGGCTCCAGTTGCAGTTCTCCGTTACTAACTTTTTTTCAATAACTTAGAATCTTTGGATCCGGGTTTTTGGCGGAATCCCGGGGAAAAACAGGAGCAGGGGGAGTCAAACCCAGTCGCGCTCCCTCCCGAGGTTTTCAGCCAATACCCTGTTGGCGGTATTCACGTCTTCCACCACCTGGAAATCGAACATGCCCACGCAGGCAAAATCAGCCCCCTTGCCGAACACGTAGCGGAACGCTTCCTCCGGGGGGACGGCGCCGGCGGCAAGCACCTTGTAGGCAATCCAGGGTTTATCCACCTTCTTCATGTATTCAACGGTCTCTTCGGGATCCATGCACCAGATATTGTCATGAAATCCTCCATGCTCCGCCTGGTTGCTGCCCAAGAACGCATACTCCTCCCTCTTCTCCCGGGGCTGGGCTGACCAGTAATCATCCCGGTGCAGGGTCTTCATGTAGAAATCGACATCCAGGCCCTGCTCTTCACAGACCTGGACTGTGCGGAGCGCATGGCAGGCTGTACCTGCGATCACTCCCTGGCTTTTTATGTACTCCACCGCCTGCGCCACCAGGTCGTAACGGCCGTCCCTGACCATCGTGTCCGCGATGTTCCCCTGCACGAAAGCCCCCGCGGCTCCATTGTCCAGGGCTTTCCGGATATTGGAAAAGGGGTCTTCCAGGCCCGGGTAGGTCTGGGCCAGCCACTGGATCCTGCCGCCCCTGGCCTGGTAACGCTTGAGGTACCTGACCGTAAAATCATCAGTGCGCAGCACTGCGGTGTTGACCCCGCAGGCTTCACAGAGCTGAAAGGTCTCAAATATCTTTTCTTCGGTGAAATAGCGCTTTATCAGCGGTGAGACATAGACCAGGTCCCGGGAATGGGCAAAGCCCGAAATCAGGTTTCCTCCGCATAATACCCGGCTGATTTCCAGCCCCCTGATTGTCGAAGAATCAACAGGGCCGGTCAGGTCTTTGAGGGAGGAATAATTCTCCATCACCATGCTGGCTGAAGTGACGGACCTGTCCTCGCCGGCCGCGGCCAGGAGCTGTTCCTCATAGCTCTTTTTCCTGGCTACGACCCAGGTGAATCCGCCCAGCACCGGAACTGATGCCAGGGCCTTCAGCCATTCCCGGCGCCCCGGGACCCCGGCCGATTCGGAACAGCCGAGATCGGGAGATCCGGACTTCCCTGCTTCTCCCGGCTGGTAAAGCCGGATCAGCCGGTCAAAGCCCCACATCAGGTCCCTGGGGAGCACCGCCAGGATAATGACCATCACCAGTTCGATCAGGTTCTTGTTGACTATCAGGTAGCTCCCTTCCGCCGAATAGTTGCCCGTTCCGATAAAGGGGGGATTGGCAACATAATAGAGGGCCAGGAGCAGGGCGGCTCCGGAAGCAAAAGCGCGGGTATATATGCCAACCACCAGTCCGAATCCGACAAGGATAAGGCCCCAGGTATTGACCTGGTCCACCCAGAAGAGGGCTGTCGGCGTTTCAACAATCCAGTGAAAAAACCCCGACAGAAACCAGGAGGCATTGGCGAGGTAGCCGGCGGATGTCCAGTTGGGGCTCAGGAGCTTGGCAAATCCCTCGTAGAGAAAATGCCAGCCGATAAGGATCCTGAGGAACGTAAACAGCACTGCGGTAATCTTCTTTTTTTCCATAAGAGTCGAGCTCCGGTTGTGGATAAAAACCGCCCGTCGGCCGGTCTGCATTGCAGGAATTCATTATATCTGAAGCGTTACGGATAACAATATGCCTCTGATCAGGAGTTTCCCGATTTTTCGCGGATGAGAAAGATTTTCAATCGGGATCGGGGTCGGGGTAATTGGGGAAGGGGGCAACAGCGCCTGGATCGCCGATCTCCAGATCGGCATCCCCAAAAAACGCCGCCACTCATTTCTGGAGCAGGATGCTCCAGCTACTTTGACGCCGGCAGGCGGCATCAACAGTGAAGGCTGAAAGCCTGCCATTGAATAGCCTGG
>CAZOGT010000151.1:0-7305 GCA_964579015.1 uncultured Acidobacteriota bacterium
CGAATTCTATGGCATCCACGCGGTCGAAATAGGCTTCATCGACCTTGTGAAGGAGGCCCGGCTTTGAATGGGGAGTGGATTTAAATACTTCAGCAAGCTTTTCGATCAGCGGTCCAAGGACATCAATACACTTGACTCCATGATCTTCAGCCAGGTGTACCATGTCATCCCTCAGCTTCTTAGAGGCAAAAGTATGTACAATCAGGGTCTGGTCCTTTTTGACAGCATTCATCATACTCTTGATCTGTTCTACTTCCCTGATCCTGGTATACCGGGAAATCACAACCTTTTCAGCAAACTGGCTCCTGGCAGCCTTTAACAGCCGGTAGGCAGTTTCACCTGTTCCATCACTAATCAGCAGAATGTAATAATTACTCATTGAATATCCACTCCGGCAAACCATGCTCCTGGAGAGGCTACGGCTTGCCCTGGTTGTTCGTGTTGAATTGTCCCTTTTCCTTCAGGAATTTGATTGCCCTTATTTCGGTCGGATCTTCATTATTGAGAAACGCGAGATAGGTGCTGGCAAAATCTCCGAGCAGAAGCAACTCCCATAGTTTTTCCAGCCAGGTCTCCCTCGAAGACCAATATTCCAGAACTCTAAGGTTTCTGGACAATAAATAATCCCTGGTATCGTTAATCTTGTTGTTGACTTTTTGATGGTCGCTCTGGTCCCTTAAAAACAAGGGAAGCATCTGTTGTAAACACTCAGGAGGATTTTTCCATCCTTCTATCTCATTATGCGCCATTTCGGGCAGGTAGTTCCAGAAAGCGAGATGCTTGCCGTTTTCGCTGAACTGGTTAGCCCACCTCCTGGCAATCGGACTCAGGCTGTCAGAACTGCCATAAACAACCGGTATTGAGCCATAAATCATTCGGGCAAGCTTTTTTGCCCGGTTATCTTCTACTCGAACCTCAGGCGTCAACTGGCGGAGTACGGATTTTACGCCTTCAACAGAAGCTGTTACTTCCTGCATCTGGCCGGATATTATACCAATTATCTCCAGGATCCGAACAATGGCGCAAAAGGAATAGGTATAGGCCGCCCGCGGGGGAAGTCCCCCGGGGAGCTTGACAATGGGAACCCCTTTTCCAGCCGCCCTGTCAGCCAGTTCACCACCGGAAGTAATGCAGATCACAGCAATATTCCTGGCGGTACAGAAGTCAAAGGCTTCAAGAGTTTCGTCCGTGTTCCCTGAATAGCTGCATGGCAATGCAAGGGTGTTCGAATCAACAAAAACCGGTAGCTTATACTGCCTGGAAATAAAAAATGGCTTTTCCAGTTTCCCCCTCAGGAAAACCTGGGCAATCGCGGCACCGGTCGCTGACCCGCCGAGGGCCGGAATCACTATTTGCCGGAATTCACCTTGCGGGCGAAATTTAAATTCCGAAGCTATCCTGATTGAATCAAGCAGTTGACTGTCGAAAGACGAAAGGATGTCAAGCATCCCTGAAAGGTCTTTTTCCCGCAACAGCTCCTGTTCGCTCAAAAGTTGTTCTGTCATTCTATTCCTTTCCATATTCGGCTCGTAAACCGCATAGTATCAGCGCATAGCAGTAAATAAGAGCGGCGGGATAAACCCTGACTGCAGGGTTCCGGGGAAGCGACTGCGCATCCCCCCAGGTTTGCGCGTTCAGACCAGTTCCGGATGTTTTTCCTTCAATACCTTCACTATTTTCCCGACATCCTGGGCACTGTTCCTGGAACAGACAAGGATTGAGTCTTCAGTCTCCACCAGGATCAAGTCATGAACCCCTGCAAGGGCAACCTTCTTACCGCTCCGGGAAAGGACAAAACAGTTGCTGCTGTCAACCTCTATCGTATCCGCGGCACCTGAGAATCCACTGTTGCCTGGACCTTCCAGAATCTCAGCAACTGAATTCCAGTCTCCCACATCATCCCATTGAAGGTCACATGGTACCACAACGACTTTATCGCTCTTTTCCATCACCCCATAGTCAATCGAGACTGATTCAGCGGACGCGAAAAGCTCCCTGGCGTCTTGACCCAGGCTGCCGCAGTCTCCAAGTCCTTCCAGAATACGGCTCAGTTCCGGCAGGTGGTTTCTTATTGCTTCCAGGATTGCCGTTATCGACCAGAAAAACATTCCGCTATTCCACAAATACCGGCCGGATTCAAGAAAAGCCATGGCATTTTCAAGAGCCGGCTTTTCAGTGAATCGGGCAACCTGGTAGGCTTCAATCCCTTCCCTGGACTCCATTAATTCACCCTTTTCCAGGTATCCGTAACCTGTAGCAGGAAAATCCGGCTTGATGCCGAAGGTGACCAGGTGCCCTCTTCCTGCAAGTTCCGCAGAGAATAAAGCTGCCTTTCTGAACTCATCCTCATCCATGATAAGGTGGTCTGACGGAAAAATCCCCATTACTTCACCGGGAAACCTGGCGTTCAGGCAGCATGCGGCCAGGCCGATGCAGGGAGCGGTATTACGGGGAACCGGCTCCACAATCATCTGGTTTTCGTGAAGCCCGGGGGCCTGCTCCAGCACCAGGGGAAGGTACTCACCCGAGCAGACAACGAAAATATCCTCCTTGCCAACCAGCCTTTCCAGCCTCTCGATCGTCAATTGAAAAAGGCTTTTCTCCCCGATTACACTCAGAAACTGTTTCGGCCGACTCCTCCGGCTTAAGGGCCAGAATCGGGTCCCCTGCCCTCCGGCCATGACTACCATTTTCATGCTTATTCTCCGAATAGTGTTTCCAGGACCGATTCCACTTCAACAATTCTCACCTGTTTTAGATCTACCAGAAGCTGCCTTATAAAGTCCCCCTGTTCGCCTGACAGGATTCTGACAATTATGAAATTCAACATCCGGTCGGGATTTTCAGTAGCCAGGTAGTGATTGGTGATGGCCCGGACCTTGGCCTGGTTGAACTCCCTTTGACTGAATTTTCTTTCGCGGAGCTCCTGTAATATTTTTTCGGGATCGCAAGACTCTTCCGACCCGTTGTTTTGGCCCGTAACACTGATCCTGCCATATCCTCTCCGGGCAAGAATTATCCACTCTATGTCAGTCTCAGTGCCATCCCGGGACCTGCTTATCAAATGCAGGCTCTCTTCCATTCCGGAATTAGCCGGAAGCCCGGAGGAAAAAAACGTGCAGGCATGATCGTTTCCGTTCCGGACCAGTACCGGTTCAATCTTGGTAATGTTCCGGTTCCGGCGATCCGGTTTGCTGAACTTTCTGAGGCTGGAATCACTCATTATCGAGACCAGTCCCCGCATAAATGATGTCCCCTTGACGTCACCATAGATCACTATCTCCGGATGGCTTGTCGAAATTTTTTCATACCAGGAACTGAGATTCGAAGGCCGTTTCTGCTCGCTGGAGGAGGCCTCGTCTGCGGAACGGGCCAGGCCGGTACCTGCAGGAATAATATCTCCGGGAACCTCTGCCGGAACTGCCGGATTGGCGAGGAACCTGGAATATTTTCTGGCATTCCTGTAACGGGAATACATTTCATCCTCAACAGGGAAGCGGGTTATCATCCTCATTAACAGGGCCACCGCCGGTTCAAAGCTGGAAGAGAGGACCGTTGCCCTGAACCCAAAATAATCAGGGTTAACTACACCCTGAAGGGTACATCCCATTCCCTCCAGGCCGATCATGCCGGGATCAAACCCATCAGTTGACCAGGACTGGAGCATGGATGATACAAGGGTCTCCGTCAAGCCTGCATCTGCGGCTCCTTCGTCTGGCAATCCACCGGCATAAAAGATTCCAATCCTTACCAGGGGAGCATTGTGGAGCTCGTAGATATGGATATCAGGGCCCCGCAACACCGAACTCTTTCTCAGTACAGGCGGAATTGCGCTGCTGGATAGTTCCGGCAGGGAAAAGGAAATTTCCGGCTCAATGAAAGTCAGTTTTTCCAATCTGTCCTCAGCGGCTTTCAGAGATTCCGGGAGCAGGACATCCACGGTTTCACTGAAACTCTCCGAATTGAAATTCCGGCTGGAGCCGGCAGGAATAAACTCCCTGATAAACATCCTGTCCAGGCCCAGCCAGGATACTCCGACGGCCTGGAGGGAGGCAGGGTCAATAGCCTTGAGACTACTGATTTCCCTGCCCCGATTCTTTACAATGCCCCTTGCCAGGCCTGAACTCCAGGCATCAGCCCTGGAGGGAAGGGAGTCAAGTTGCCGCAAGAGGCTGATCAAATAAAGGGACTTGGCCCTGGTCACCAGGGATCCGGGCAATTCCGTTTTCCCCAGCAGCGAAAGTGCGGCGAGGACATGCATTTCAACCCTGTCCAGATAGTCCTGGTGGACAGCAACCGTGATAACCAGAAAAGAACCCGATGCCCGGTCAATTATCTCAGCGCGATGCTGAAAATTAAGGGCATACCCCCCTTCCTCAGTCCGCAGCATGGAGGCCAGGCCCCCTCCGATTATTTCGCGCAAGACCTCTACCTGGATCCTTTGGGGGTGATCCACGGGAGGAACCGGAAAGGTAATGGTGAAAACGGGGAATTCAAGCCGGGAAAGAAACGAGGCATAATCAATTCCGGCTCTGTCTCTTCCGGGGCCGGCATCGGTTTCCCTTTTCAGTTGAGCCAGGGGAGGTACGGTACGGTCAGCAGGAAAATACTCAGCTATGCTGTTAAGGACGATTTCATGTCGAACCGCACCTACAATCACCAGTCCGGAAACCACTCCGCCCCAACCCTCCCCCGAACTCTTCTCCGGTCCTTTCAGGCCCGGTTCACCGACATGCGGCAAAGATTCAAGGGTCAGATCAACAGCCCTCGCCCGGGTGTGATGGGGAAGCAGTTCCGCAGGGCCCGATGGATCAGCAGCCGAAACCGGGGAGTCTTCAAACGGCCCGACCGAACCCAGCTTGCTGAGGATCTCGATCGCCCTGCCGGTCTCTTCCGAAGGGATAACAGCCTTAATCAAAAGATGTCCGCGGCCGACGCTGCTGCTTACAATTCCGCCGATAACCAAAAAATCAGGTTCCACGGACCTTCGGCAGTCTTCGGCGGCTCCAAGTGCGTGATCATTACTTATTCTGCCTGGATCTATTGATATCAAGGCGTTTATAACTGCCAGGGGGGTATTGAATGTCTCCTCCACTACCACCCGCATTCCATTTCTGAACTCAGCTTCGAAAGCATCCCCGTTATCACTGAAAGATTTGACCGCTGAGAAAAAAGGGGCTGCTTCCCGGGGCTGGACTCCATAGGCAGTCCCACTCAACATAACGGCAGCCAGCAGCGGCCCTGTCAGCAACCTTAAAACGTCTCTTTTTCCCATGTCAGCATCGTATCAGCCGGGGCCGGGAACGGCAATCCTCCGGCACGCATTTATCCGCCTGTCTCGCGACAGCCCTCCCCGAGGGAAGCGAAACCGGAATCAAGTGCCTCCTTTTCCCTGCCCCTATCCGTAATGTGCCAGCGAGCAGGGTGTTCCGGCATTGCTTCATTCTGCTCCGGGCCGCTTGCTGACTGCGGTGTACCGTACAGCCATCCAACGGAAATAACCAGCCAGCCATGAAAAAAATCCATTAATGCGCTATAATTGCAGAAACCAGTGAATCATCGTGATACCGCGAAAACGAACCGCAAAGGTCCAAAATTACCGGTTAAACTGGTTCCCTTCCTGTTATCATTGAGGGGGTTGAAAGAGTTGAGTTTGCTATGAAACAACAAGAAGAGATTCCCCAGGATGTTGTCCTCAAAGGACTGAGCGAAAAGGATCCGGTCACTATCGACGGATTCATCGGACAGTTTTCCAGGCCCTTATTCGGCGTAATTTTAAATTACACAAAAAACCCTGCTGACGCTGAAGAAATCCTGCAAGACACCTTCCTGAAAATAATCAACAAAATTGATACGTTTCGAGAAGGAAGCCCCCTCTGGCCATGGATGCGCAGAATAGCCATCAACAACGCCATTATGTGGCTTAGAAAAAACAAGCCCAAGCAGGACAAAACTCTTAATATAGATGATATGACCCCCGCTTTTACGAGCCAGGGGGAGTTTGCAAACCCTATTTTCAGCTGGACACTGGATCCTGAGGATCTCTACATGAATACCGAGTTGGCCGGAGAATTATACAATGCAATCCAGTCTCTTCCAGGAGAATATCGAATCCCTTTGATCCTTAGAGACGTAGAAGGTTATTCATTGAAGCAAATATCTTCTTTGATTCAATTGAAGGAACCGACAACCAAGACAAGGATTCATAGAGCAAGATCATTCGTCAGGGAGCGGATTTCTAAATACCTGGAGGGTGGGAAATGAAAGATTCATACGATTGCGAGACATGCTTCAATCTACTGCTGGACTATATTGAAGGCACCCTCGATGAAGACATGCAGACAAAGATCAACGATCACATAAAGACCTGCGGTCCATGCATAAATTATTTTCAGACCTACGAAAAAACCACCCAGCTCCTGAAAGTCCTGAAGGAGCAGGACGCCAGTGTTCCCAAGGCTACCCAGGACCGAATCAAGAATTTCGTCCTGAAGCATTCCAGCCAGGTTGACCGCTGATCAATGATAATCGAACCTGTCATCCCTTTAGCTCAATGCATTGCCGGGAGAAACGCGGGTTAAAAGCTTTCTCCAGAATTTCCACACAGCCACACCCTTATTGGATTATGATAGATGTATAGTAGCGTATCGTGCGGGGAAATATCATGGACCACAAGAACCTTTTAAAAATCATTGGAGCCGGTATCACGGCAGGCTATTTGGCAATGAGATTTCGACGTCCAAAAAAGAGCTACCGGGAATTCCTGACCTGTTACTGGGCATTGAGCATTGATGTGTTGAGAGAACTTGAGACATGCTTCATTGAAACGATGCTGCCCCGGCTTTCACCATCCTTCAGCAGTGAGTTTGCTGACCTGCTGGGTAATAACGCTGAATTCCTGGATAAGATGAAATTCTTCCAGGAGCATATCGAGGATTTTGACGGGCTGGCACTGAAGGCGATCGAAAGGTTTTATTCGGAAAAGGCCAGTGGAAACCTGGCCATCATCTCCCACCGCAAAATTCCGGGGCTGGATATCAGCACTGTCGCGGTGGCGGTCCAGGAGGCTTTTTACGACCTGGAATCGGCTTTCTCCTATGCAATCATGGCCAATGCCCCCGAGGATGCCCGTGAAGATTTAAAGGAAAAAATTGGCACCACACGGTCCCTTCCCGAAATCCTGAGATTTTACGCCGAGAACATGCCCCACTTCGGATCAGTATTATTCGACGGCTTTGCACGGTTCGAAAGCCAGGTCATGCGGGGACAGGAGGAGTAGAATTATCCTCCCTGTCAAAGAAACCT
>CAZOGT010000152.1:0-6241 GCA_964579015.1 uncultured Acidobacteriota bacterium
AATTGATTCACCTGACAAGTGAACCGATTCTGCTCCAGCGGGTCCTGGTAAAGAAGAAAATTATTCTCTCACCGTAGAGCCTCAGCTGTTCACCGAAGGATGATTTGAGGTGGGCGTCCTTTTCGTCCTCATAGGACCAGAAAATGACAAGCGGCCTGCCCACGACCAGGTTTTCAGGAAGAAATCCGAAATAGCGGCTGTCCGCACTGTCATCCCGGTTGTCTCCCATCATGAAGTATGAGCCTTCGGGAATATTCACGGGGCCGAAATTGTCCCGGCGGGACTCGAAACTGAAGCTGTTTCCCGACCTGGGACGGAAGATCCGCTCATCGATGTGGTGTTTGTAGGGCTCCTCGAGCGGCCGGCCATTGATGAAGACCACCTTGTCCCTGATCTCCAGATTTTCACCCGGAAGGCCGATAGCCCTCTTAACGTAGAGCACCTCCGGTTTCTCCGGAAACTTGAACACCACTACGTCACCCCGTTCGACCTTCCGGGAGGCGGTTCCTGAGAGCGGTTCCGTCAGGTTGTTCCTGTAGGTGAACTTGTCGATCAGCAGCCTGTCTCCTACCTGGATGGTGGGCACCATGGAGGGGGTCGGAACGGTCATGGGATGAACCACGAAGGTGGTGACAAACAGCGCTACTATCGTGCAGTAGACCGTAGCCACAAAATACTCCCGCAGGGTACTTTGCCGTTGTTCCTGTTTTTGTGCCTCTTTTTCGGGTTCTTTCTTGCGGTCCTTCATGTTCAGTCGATGATTATAGCGCAAAAGAGATGCCGGGGAGAAGTTCTCCCCATCGGCCGGGCCGTTGGCCTGTCAATCGAGTTCAATTCACAAATAAAGACAGCAAATCAGGCACGCGGGAAAAGTCAATCCGCCAGTCTTACCGATGAACGGTCTCCACACTCTTCCAGCAGCCGCTTAATGTTTTTCCCGGAGAGCTGATGGGTGAAATCAGGCATTATTTCCCGGAGGGGGACCAGGACAAACCTTCGGCGTGCCATTTCAGGATGGGGCAGGGTGAGCCTTGCGGATCTGACCTCAATCTCTCCAAACTGGAGAATATCGATGTCAATCCGCCGCGGGGACATGTCTCCCTTGCCGGATCTTCCCCCTTTTTTTTCAATCTCCAGGCAGAGGTCCAGGAAATCAAAAGGAGGGAGACCGGTTTCGGCAATGCAGGCGATATTGAGGTAGTCCGGCTGGTCCCTGTTGCCGACGGGTTCGGTCTCGTAAAAGGAAGAAACCGATGACAGCCTTACTCCCGACAGTTCGAGGAGCTCCAGCGCTGAATTGATGTTGCCCTTTCTGTCACCGAGATTTGACCCAAGTGAAAGCAGGACCCTGGCGTTTTTCATCGATTACACGAGACCCTTCGGTTGATGGGCTTGATGCTGGGCATCGTGGTGATCAAAGCCGCACATCAGAACACCGGTACCGGAGCCCTCCGGATATTTCCGATATTGCCAAGCCCTTTAAAATAGAATGAAAACCGTATCTGCCGTCTTTCATCCCTGTTGATAAGGTTGTACCCAAACAGTTCTCCGACAATTCCTACACAGTCCCAGAAATAGCTGGCCCTGACATGATAATTCAGGAACCTGCTGTCCTGGGCATCATAGCTGATATGGCTGCTGGCGGAAAGGCCTTTTCCGTATCGGCCGTATCCGATGCCTCCCTGGATCTGGTGACTCTGTCCGAAAGTATTCAGGATGTCTTCAGTGATGTAGTAGGAGCCGGATATCGAGAAGAGGTGTACGGCCAGCCTTCCGCTGGCTGTAAAATCCCTGAACCTGCCCCTGTCCGGGTCATAATCGCTGCGGACGTCGACACTGAGGGCAGAGTCGGGATTGAATCGGCTGCTGAGGGTTATCGGAGAGAAATCTCTTGCCGAAGTCAGGTAGGGGAATCCGGTAAGGGTATAGAGTGGAAAGAACTGGTTCACGGCGTTCTCTCTCAGGGCGCCGTTGAAATCAGGGTCCATGAAATGTTTCTGGGCAATCTTCAGCCTCATCCATTCCCTGGGGGCTGAATCGGAATCATCCTTGATATAGAAGCGGTTTGTCAGCGAATACTCCAGTTCGTTGGTGTCGGCGAAGGCGTCCTCTTCATCGAACAGAATGACGTCATTGTAATCGTCGATACCTGAAATCAGCCGGTAGCGAAAGCGTGGTTCCAGCACGTGTTTCCACCGGGAGGAATCTTCGCCTCCCCAGTTTTTTGATATCTTCCAGCCCCTCAGGTCAACGGACAGGTCCATGAAATTCCTGAAGACGTTATCGCTGATAATCGTCGGGTTCCCGTCTTTCCATCCCATGGAGTCACTGTAGAACACTTCCCGTAATCCCAGGGAGGGTGACAGGCGAAGGCCCTGGAAAAGGGGGAGTGAAAAATAGACCTTCGGGTTGAATTTCATTCTCTGGGTGATAGTAGGGGTCTCAATCATCAGGTCCGAGCGGCTCATCCCGGCGACTGAGGTGCTCAGGTCAAAATAGAGGGGGGTTGACGGCAGGTTCCAGCCGTTGAAATCGAGGCTGACCTCGGGAAGTTTCCTGATCCGCGTATTCTTCTGAGAAAAGAGGGTTTCCTCCTGGTTGATTCCGATATTGAGCGCTCCGCCTGTAAAATTCCTGTTCAGGAAGAAGACTGAATTCTGGGTAGGGCGGGTGGCGTTGATAAAGTTGTCGGTAAACGTCTGGCGATAAAGGAAATTGGAAACGAGGTTGAAGTCTGCTACGGCCCGGAAGCCATTGTCAAAATTCATTTCTCCGAGGCCGGAAACAGCCCATCCTCCGGCATTAAGCTTGTCGTCAATAAAGCTTCCGGACAGGTCGAAAAATGATCTCTCGGATGGCTTGGCCCTGAAGATAAGGCCGTGCTGCAGGCCCCTCCTGCTGAAATAGGTTTCCTCGAGCATGAGGTCCGCGCTCCGTCCGAGGGTCAGGTAGAGACGCTGTTCGAATCTGATCCCCTTGGCGTCTGAACTGCCTACGGAAGGCACCAGGAATCCGCTGGAACGTTCTTTTTTCCCCGCCGGGATATACATGTAGGGGAGGTAGATGACAGGTATTTGTTTTACCTTGAAAACCGTGCCTGTCAGCTTGTAGCTCTCGTCAAGGGTAATTTCAGCCTTTTTGACCCTTATCTGCCATTTTGGTATGTCATCCGTGCAGGAGGTCAGAATCCCGTTTTCCGCGATATAGGTGCTGTCTCCGCTTTTGGTGACCTTTTCAGCATCAATGTAGAGCTCCTCGTCAGTGAATCCGGACGCGTCGAAGATCACCCCGGTGTTGTCCTTGACGTTGAATTCAGCCCGGCTTCCCTTCAGCCAGGTGATTCCGCGGGCGATAAGCAGGTTTCCTTCGCCCGTCAATATTTCATCTTTCCTGTTGTAGGTGATCATTTCAGCGGAAAGGCGGGTATCTCCATATTCGGCGATAACATTGCCGCTGGCAGAGAGGCTTTCATCAGTGGTGCCTTCTATCCGGTCGGCCCTGATGGTAAGGGTTGTCCCGTCCTGTTCAATTACCACGGAGGGCCTGTTTTTCGCCTCCTGGCCGAAAGCGGATGCTGAAAGCAAAGGAAGGAAAAAAGTGAAGAGGCACAAGGCGGCTCTCATGAGTTTGAGCCTCGCCGAAAACCCGGGTTCGACCGGAAGAACGGATCTCTGTTTTCTATCCGCGGGAAACAGGATTTCTGGATTGTTACAATTTTCCATTGCAGCCGGATGTCCACTCTCCACTGGTTGATAGACCGGGAGCATTTGCAAGACCCTTTTTAACAGGGCATCATTTTACAGGATCTGGGATAATGATGCACATATACAGATGGTTGCACTCCTGTCGGCAGGCTCTGCAGGAGGTTTTGACCGTGACGGAGGGAAAAGGTTCAGATGCAACAGAAAACAGGAATCGATTCATTTGCTGATTTGAAGAGATTTTTTAACAATTTTGTCCTCTTTCATCTCGGCACGGATGCTGACGTCACCTTTTCCCGGAAAACCGACGGATCACTGCTGTGTTCAATCCAGCATCCCAGGGTAAGCGGCATTAGATTCCAGCTTTCACCCGATGATACTGAAAGGTTTGCCCTCGATATCCCCTCATTTGAAGAATACCTTTTGAGCCTGCTCACCAAACACCGCAGAGGCGCAGCAAATGAAGACTGACCTGCTTCCTGAGCCTTGCTTCCAGTTCAGGCCAGGCTGCCGTAGCTGATATCCGAAACCAGGCCAGAAATCCAGGGGCCATGAGCATTGAAGGATGTCGCCGTTTTCAACCATCAATCCAAATTTCGGAATAATTTCGGATGGATCAGGAGACTACTGTGCCTGCAGACTGGTAATTTATTACCTGGTACGCAGGAATTAACTTGATAGTCGAGCCGATTGGACCGCTGACTTACGAGGGAATTGGGAATATGAGTTCGATCAGGAAGAGCAGTTCCGGTGTTTTAATTGTTGTGATTATACTGTCAGCTTTTTCGTTTTTACCGGCTCAGGGTACGCCTATAACCCCACTGATCTTTTTAACCAGAAGAATCCCCTGGATCCGACCTATGAACCTGACGGGTTTGATGGGGTTTCTGCCGGTTATAATTTTTACCAGTACAACGGCCTTGATTTTTTTGTAAGTCCTTCTGATTCCCGGGGCTCGAAGAGCTCGGGGCGGAACACTGGGGAAAAATCCAGCAAAGAAATTATGGGAGTGCCACGGGTACGACCGTACAATCGATAAAGAAAACGATTAAGGCTTCGGCAACGGCAACGAAATTCTGTCTTTCCTTTATTGCCCGTGCGGGTATACTTAAATTCGTATGAGTTTATTCACTACGATTGCCCTGGCGATTGGTTCTTCATGGATTTCCGGGATTAACCTGTACATAACAGTGGCAACCCTGGGCCTCCTGGGGAGGTTCGCCGGACTGGAACTCCCGGGAGAGCTTTCAATACTGACCAACTGGTGGATAATCGGCATCGCCTCTTTTCTATTCCTTGTCGAATTTTTTGCCGACAAGATACCGGTTGTCGATACTGCCTGGGACGCGGTTCACACGTTCATCAGAGTTCCGGCCGGAGCGGTTCTCGCGTCCACCGCCTTCGGAGATTTTAGTTTCGGGGTCCAGGTTGGCGCTTTCCTGCTGGGAGGAGGACTCGCATTGAGCTCTCATGGCACCAAAGCCGCCACCCGTGCCGCCATCAACACCAGCCCGGAACCGTTTACCAACATCACGGCCAGTGTTCTGGAAGACCTTTTCGCGGTGGTCTCCCTGCTGTTGGCTGTATTTCACCCGGCTTTTTTTATGGCATTGTTCGTGGCGGTCATCCTGGCGTCAATAATCATGCTGCCACGGATAATCGAGTCCGTAAAAGGACTATTCAGGAGAGAAGGGGATGCAACAGAATCAGGATGTCGATAAAGAGAAACTTTCGAAACAGGGAAATATGAAACGCAAGGTTTATAAAGCTGAGCTGAGAAAACTCCAGATCGAACTGGTCAAGCTCCAGGACTGGGTAAAAGAAACCGGAGCGAGAATCGTCGTAGTCTTCGAAGGTCGGGACGCGGCCGGGAAGGGTGGTGTGATCAAGAGGATAACCGCGCGGGTCAGTCCCCGGGTGTTTCGGGTGGTGGCCCTGCCTGCTCCCAGCGACCGCGAAAAGACACAGCTCTACATGCAGCGGTACCTGGCCCATCTGCCGACGGGCGGCGAGGTGGTGCTTTTTGACCGGAGCTGGTATATCCGCCTCGGCGTGGAGCGGGTTATGGGGTTTTGCACGGACGAGGAGTATGAGAGGTTCCGGAAAAATGTGGGAGATTACGAGCATATGCTCGTCGAAGACGGAATCATCCTGGTCAAGTACTGGCTCTCGGTCAGCAGCGGGGAACAGGAGCGTCGTTTTCAGAAGAGGATTGAGGATCCCCTCCGCCAATGGAAGCTGAGCCAGATGGATACCGAGGCCCGCCGCCTCTGGTACGACTATTCCAGGGCACGCGATGCCATGCTTGAAGCCAGCGACACGGATTGGGCGCCCTGGTACCTGGTCAGCAGCGACGACAAGAGGCGGGCCAGGCTGAACTGCATCCGGCACCTGCTGAGCCTGATACCCTACGAGGACCTGCCTCGGGAAACCCCCGAGCTGCCTGAACGGGATGAAACCAGGGCCTATGACGACCTGAAGCCGATGGAGGGTCGAAGGTTTATCCCGGAACACTACTGAGAGCGCAGGACATCACCCGA
>CAZOGT010000152.1:6251-7226 GCA_964579015.1 uncultured Acidobacteriota bacterium
AAGGGGAGTGCCTTTCTAATCAAACATCGGCTCAATCCTGGTGGAATTTGAGTCGATTCCGGACGGACTGGCATCAAAAGGAACTGAAGATTCGAGATGCGAATTAATTCTCTCTTCGGTTATACTTCCTTGAAGTCAGATCACTTTCAATCTTCCGGGGTAAAAATGAAAAATAACGGCATCTGTTCAGGACGTTCGCGGAGGGAATTCATCAAACGGCTTTCTGCCGCGGCCTTTTCCTCCACGCTTGTAGTTATAGATTCTCCGTCGCTTTCAGCCAGAGAAAGCTCCTCAGGGGATCAGGGGAATCCCCCTGAAATTGAAGCCAGACCAACACTGAATTGCGCGGAGACGGTCCTTTCACAGGTAAATGACTCCTATCAGCTTGATTTTACTCCGGAAAATATGACTTTTGCCGCTACATTCGGCGGCGGAATGGGTATAGGGGACACATGCGGCGCCGTATCGGGCTCCCTGATGATACTCGGGTACCTGTTCAGGCCGCCGACGGGCAGAGACGCTCCAGCAAGGGAAATTTCAGTAGAGTTTCTCAAGACCTTCAAAACTCGCATGGATTCCCTGGACTGCGGGGAACTGAAACCAGTCTACCGGACAGAGGCCGAAGGCTGTGAATATATCATTTCCACCGCGCTGGAAGTCCTCGACTCCACAATAAAGCAGCATGATTCGCGAAGGATCAGGTAGCCAGGAGGAACTGGGAATTGAGATGTTGGATGTTCGGAGTTAGATGGGTGCAGCCATAAGAAACCTGATAAATAATCACATCTGAAATCTTGGAAAAGAGGTCAAAAGTGCTGCTTCGGTCGTTTTTCCGACCCCGATACCGATACCGACGCCGAGTTAATTGGGGAAGGGGGGGGCAACAACAGTGAAGGCTGAAAGCCTGCCATTGAAGTTAGCCTGGCGGTGATCCCGAACCGGAGGTTCGGGGGAACCCCAGGTAAGGTCTCCGGA
>CAZOGT010000153.1:0-7209 GCA_964579015.1 uncultured Acidobacteriota bacterium
AGGTTGTGCTTTTTCGCCATTTCCATGAACCGTTCCATGTTGGCTGGCTGCCCCATGACATGGACCGGCATGATGGCCCGGGTGTTTTCATTGATGCGTTTTTCCACGTCATCAGGGTCAAGCTGGAAGGAGAGGCGGTCCAGGTCGGCCAGCACCGGCAAAGCACGGGCCGAAAGTATGGAAGCAATAGTGCCGGGGTCGGTATAGGGGGAAGTGATCACTTCGTCACCCGGGCCGATGCCCATGGCCTCAACTACGGTGTGCAGGGCCTGGGTACCGGAACCTACCATCACGCAGTGTCGGGTTCCCATCATCTCGGCCCATTTTTTCTCCATGGTGGGGACAGTCCCGGTTCTGGACTGGATTCGGCACCAGATCCGGCTCCTGGTGGTTTTTTCCACGGAGTCAATTACCGCCTGGTCCCAGTAGGGCCACTCGGGCCAGCTCTTGCCGCTCCGCACCGGTTCACCGCCCAGGATGGCCAGTTTACCCGAGGTGTTGTTCACCGCTCCGTGTGCAGCTTGAAGCCGGGATGCGGCAACGGCTGCGGCCCCGGCGGAGGCAGTGGTTATGAAACGACGCCTGGAAACATTTTTTTTGTCTTCATTCATGATGGGCCTCTCCATTGAAAATTTTTTTCTGCTTCAAATATACCCCCCATGCGGACTGATACCAAGGGGAAATTTAAAGGAGTTTTTCCATTTTTCGCGGATGAGAAGGATTTTAAATCGGGGCGCCGACGCCGAATGGGAACTAGAACGGACTGGGGATGCAGATCAGTTCGGTCTGGACTTTGCCGTTCCTGGTGATTCTCGCCTGGGTATAGACGTTTCCCTTTTGATCTACGGCAATGGAATTGACGTAGAGGGGGCGGGTGCCGTCCTCGTAGAAGACCGGGCCATGGTCAGTATATTGTCCGTCGGGGATGTCATAGGTGACCAGGTGCAGGTTTTCGATACCCCTGGCCTCGCCCATGGCCGTTGATTCCTTGCCCCTCACCCTTTTTCCGTCGATGTAGATCGGCCCGCCGGTCAGGTAATAGAGGGTTCTGCCGTCCGGGCCGAGAATGAAGCCCAGGTATCCATAGCTAAACTGGTCATACATCCCGCTTCGTTTGGATGGAAGCGATGTCAGGCGCTCCAGGACTTCCACCTTCGGCTCGTCCGGATCGAAGCGGAACAGGTATCCGGAATTCCCGTGTACTCCGTAGACCGAGTGCTCGGGTTCATACCAGATGGTCTGTCTCCAGTTGTAGGCCATGTGCCCGGGTGAAGTGGGTTCATAGAGGCCGAAGTAGTCTTTCCGCATATCTTCCCCCTCAACCTTCCTGATGGAATCTGATTCGTGGGAGTAGCAGAGGATGTCTCCGTCGCCGTTTGTGAAATACACCGATCCGTCTCGGGGATCCACGGCGAAGGATCGGCAGAGGGTGCGGTATTCTTCCCCGGTTCCGTTTTCGCCGCCCCGGGATATCGGGCCGAAATCCTTAAGTTCCTTTGACTTCAGGTCATAGGTGATGAACAGTCCCTGCGGCCAGGTGATTCCGTAGATCCGGCCGCGTTCTGTATCCATGTTCATGGTCAGGATCCCTTCCCCGTCCGGGGCAATGGCCAGGTCCTGGAATGCTCCTGTTTCCATGTCGTAGGAGAGGAAATGCCCCCCGGGGTAAGGCTTGAACCCTTCAGGCGGAATGCCGATTTTCTCCATTCCATCGATCAGGGAGTAGTATCCCAGGTGGGTCGCGAAGTAAAGCTTCTTATCCGCCTCCACGAAATTCACGTGGGATTTCCCCTGGACTATGGTTTTCTTCCCCTTTTCTCCGCAGGCCTCGGTGATGTCTCCCAGGTGAGTGACCTCGTCTGTTTCAGGGTCATAGCTGTACATCTGGGCCCCGATTTCGTGGGATTCCGAACAGAGTACGTAATAGATTTTTCCGTCACTGGCTGCCGATGTCCCGTTATAGGTATCGTGGGCCATGGGGAAACCTGAATCATAGATCCGGGCAACGAGATGATTTTCTCCGGCCTGCCCCGGTTGAGCGAAGGACGGACTCAGAAAGAGAAGAGCGGCAAGGGGGGACAGAAAAAGGGGTAAATTTTTGTTTCTAAGCGTCTTAAAGCAAAGCATGGATTTATCCTTCGTTATTGGCTTGTTCTGGGCAAATGTGATTGAAAAAGTGTAACCGAGGCCGAAAAGAGAGTAAACAGGTCATTTTTAAAAAAGGATTCGGGCGGCTGATACCTGGTGATCCGTTATTAACGCAAAGGCGCGGAGACGCGGAGAACTCTATCAATTCAGCAATGATGTAGCTGGAGCCGTCGGCTCCAGCAAGGGATAGAGGCCGAAAGCCTCAAAGTGGAGCCAGGTTCCTGTTCAATTAATACGTTATTTTTGAGCCGGTCATGATTTCCGCAGGAAAGCTTCAATTTCCTTTCTGTTCGGAGCAGAGGGTTGTGCACCCATCCTGGTCACTGAAATGGCGGCTGCGGCGGAAGCGAAGCGGATGGCCTCGGCGAGTTCCCTGCCTTCGGCAAGGGCCACGGAAAGGGTTCCGTTGAAGACGTCTCCGGCCGCGGTAGTGTCCACTGCGGGGACCCGGAAGCCCGGGATCATGGCCTCCATGTCCCGGCCTGCCAGGAAGGCCCCCCTGGCTCCCATGGTGATGACGACGTGTTCCACGCCCTTTTCCCTGAGCGCCCCTGCCGCTTGCCCTGCTGATTTAAACCCGGTAACAGCCACACCGGTCAGGAGTTCCGCTTCTGACTCATTGGGTGTGAGGATGGTGATTTTTTCGAGCAGGTCATCGGGCAGCGGCCGGGCCGGAGCCGGATTGAGGATTATGGGGACCTGTTTCGCGTGGGCCAGGTCGGCTGCGGCCTGGATCGCGGGGAGCGGGGTCTCCAGCTGCATCACCAGGATGTCCGCGGATTCAATTACCCGGCCGCACGCCCTGATTTTTTCAGGGGAGAGTGACTTGTTGGCGCCTCCGGCCACGGCAATGCTGTTTTCCCCCTCCTCATCAACGAAGATCAGGGCCGCGCCCGAGGGCTCCGCCTCATCCCTGTAGAGGCAGCTGGTGTCAATTCCGTCCTGTTGGAATCCCTGCAGGGCCTGGTCTCCCATGCTGTCCATCCCAACACAGGCAATAAATGTGACCTCACCCCCGGCCCGGGCTGCCGCGACGGCCTGGTTGGCGCCTTTTCCCCCGGCCGCGGAGAAGAATTTTCCCCCGAGGATGGTCTCTCCCGGCCTGGGGATGCGGGGAACCCTGATGATCATGTCCGTGTTGGAGCTGCCGATGACCACTATCTTCATTGAAAATGCCTTCTTTCAAGTTGTTTTTCGTTTATATCCGGTTGGAATTCAAAATTTAAACAATCGACCCCGATTCCGATAGCGACCCCGGCCCCGAGGCGAAATCCCAAACTGGACATGCTTTGAATTTTGATTTCACATTACCCTGGAGGCAATGATCAGTGCCAACCCCAGGATGAAGAAGACGAACATCAGTGTGAGCAGCGTCCCTGTGCCTTTGGG
The DNA here is from genome assembly GCA_964579015.1 of uncultured Acidobacteriota bacterium. Classification (GTDB taxonomy): domain Bacteria; phylum Acidobacteriota; class UBA6911; order RPQK01; family JAPXNP01. The sequence goes on from CAZOGT010000153.1 coordinate 3,538, forward strand.
CGCTTCCCGGAATTCCTTCCAGATGAAGACGCCCCAGAAAGCAGCCACCATGGTGGCCCCCTGGCCCAGCCCGTATGAGATGGCGAATCCTGCCGCCCCTGAGGCAAGGATACTGAGCGCCATGCCGATGCTCCAGATGATTCCGCCCAGTATGCCAATGAGGTGGAGGCGGATATCGCCCTTGGTGAAATAATCGGCATAGGTCACTGCTTCCCCGGAAAAGGGCCGGTACATCACGACACTGTTCCAGAGGAAGCTTGAGAGGAGAAGGCCGACCGAGAAAAGGACAACCGCCGTGTAGGGAGTCAGCATTCCGGGCTCCGGATCCGCGAAGTCGACCGACATGGAGGCTGCCACGAAGCGATAAAAGAAGCCCATGGCAACACCTGCCACAATGGAAAGTGCCAGGCCCTTTGCCACCTTCCGGCCGCCGCCGCCGGGCAGTTTTTTGTATGCGACGGCATCGAGGATGATGGCCACAACCACCAGGGCGACGCCCAGGAAGAGGAGCGCGGGATTGCCGACCGGTACCGCCAGGTAGTTATTGACGACGCCGATTACCAGAGCCAGTCCGATCCCGACCGGGAATGCTACAGCCATTCCCGCGATGTCTATGGCTGCAACCAGCAGGATATTGGCCAGGTTGAATACCACCCCACCGATGAAGGCTGACGCCAGGGCGCCGGACTCAGCCTGGCCCAGGTCTATGAGAAAGCTGCGGCCTGCGGGTCCGAAGCTGCCCATGGTGAAGGCCAGGGCCAGGGCCAGGAGGAGCACTCCCAGGGAATAGTCCCAGTAGTAGAGCTGGAAACGCCATTTTTTACTGGCCAGCTTCTGGGTGTTGGCCCATGAGCCCCAGCAGAGCATGGTGATGAAACAGAGGATAACGGCTACGACATAGGATTCAACAATGACCATTGGGTACTCCAGGGTTTTATTCAGCTTTTTATTTTTACAAAAGGGAGCAGTCCGCGCAATGAAAGATTTCAAAGTACACGGACGGGCAGGGACCGACACGGACGTTCACGGACCTGCTGGTGAGGTCGTCGAGGTAAAGTCCTGAAATGAAGTTGACACTTTTTTGGTACTGGGGAGTTCTACCTTTAATGACAATTATTCTTGCCATCTCGGTATTGACATCGCTCTCGGGGTCGAATTCGCGGCCGGCCGCCTGGACCCCAGGGATTCAGGGCAGGCTTTTTATTCTCTCGATACCCGACCCCGATTTGATATCGTTTCCACTCGCGAAAAATTGAGACACTCCTTTGGAACAATGCCGATTTTGATTTTCTTAAATCTTTTGTTATAGTGGTTTTAGAGGATGCAATGAACAGAGGACCTCAGATCCATGATTATCCGGGACTCTCAGCTCTTCAGATTCCCATTCTATTATTCTCCAACTTACCCCGGCCTCACATAATGCGCATTCTTATGGCTGATCAGATAGATTAGCCCTCAGGGTCAAATCGTTACTCGGTTTTCAGGATGGCCATGATCATCGAGATCCGATGTCATTGATTCTGCCTTTCATCATTGATTTAGGGAGTTCTTATGCAGAGAAGAGATTTCTTGCTCAAAGCCGGCTTAATTGGAGGAGGAGGCCTGGCAGGAGGATCCCTTTTGAATTGGTTTTTTTCCGGGAGGCAGTCATCTGTTTCCGACGCTGTTGGCAAGAGTTATTTTCCGATGCCGGGAACCTCGGAAAATTTGGCCAACGTGCCTGGTCGGGATGGTTTTCTGGGCGTGTATTCTCCAGAGGGACGTCCTTTTCAGATGAAAGCCAGAAAAGCTTTGGATCAGTTGGGTGATCGTGCCCCGGGTGTAACCAGCTTTTACGAGATCAAACGGGACGGGCGGTCCTGGTACAACCCTGTGATCAGAGTTCAGACTGGAGAAAGGCTGAATGTTTCCATGCCCAATGAACTCGATCAGGAGACGATTATTCACTGGCACGGGCTCAAGGTTGACTGGAACAATGATGGGCATCCCTCTCAGGCCGTGGGATCGGGTGAATCTTATGATTATGATTTCCGAATTCTGAATCGGGCCGGAACGTACTGGTACCACCCTCATCCCCACGGGAACACCGGAGAGCAGGTAGTTGAGGGAATGGCGGGCCTTTTTATCGTGGAGGATGAGGATGACCGCGCCCTGAGGAAAACTCTTGATCTGGAGTTGGGAGTGACTGACCTTCCCATAGTTATCCAGGATCGGATAATGGACAGTTATGGGAGGGTGGATTATGAACTGGATAACATGGAGGGGTTTCTTGGATACCATGGCGACGCTATCTTCACCAATTATATGCGGAATTCTCTTCATGAAGTTGAAACCCGAATTTATCGCCTGCGCCTCCTGAACGGCTCCAACTCCCGTAATTACCGGTTGGCATTCACCAACGGCAGCCGCAGGATGCCGTTTTATCTGGTTGGTGTGGACGGAGGTTTCCTGGAATCCCCCCTTCCGGCCGAAGAGGTTTTTCTTTCGCCGGGTGAGAGGATTGACTTGCTGGTTGATTTTTCACAATTGCAGGCTGAAGACGAAGTGGCTTTGAGGAGCCTGGAATTTGATCCCATGATACAGCCCATGGGAATGATGGGTGGAATGGGCATGATGGGGAACATGATGGGAGGGTTTCGATTGCCGGCCGGAGATCCTGTGTTGATAGAAAGATTCCGAGTAACACGTGAAATCGCCTACGACAGGCAGGTTCCAGACCGCCTATCGGATGTTCCATCAATCAAGTCCAAGGGTAGTAAAGTGCGTAGATTCAGCCTGAGCCACAGGATGATGCAATGGCTGATTAATGGCCATGAATTTCAGATGACGGAAGTTGTGGAAGAGGTCAACAGAGGCGAGACCGAGATTTGGGAAATCAGGAACAGTGAAGCCAGCCAGCCGCATCCCATGCATCTCCACGGGTTCAGTTTTCAGGTGCTGGAAAGACAGAACAGCCCCGCCCGGGTTCAGGGACTTGCTGTCGACAGCAGCGGCAGGCAGATCAACGATATGGGGATGAAAGATACCGTTCTGGTATGGCCGGGAGAGACTGTCCGGCTTGCAATTGATTTCAGTCACGATTTCGCGGGCGATCAGATCTACTTGTTTCACTGCCATATGCTCGAGCATTCGGACAGGGGCATGATGATTAACTACAAAATTTCTTAAATATAGAGAGGAGAAAAGGAAATGCATGGTTATATGGATGGTTTTTTTGGACACATGTGGATAGGGTGGCTTTTCTGGGTCGTGATTATTGGATTGATTATCTGGGCCGTGCTGTTTTTTGCCGGGCGGAGGTCCGGTGGAGGGCAGGCCAGTGACCCTAAGGAAACGGCTTTGGAAATTCTCGAGAAGCGCTATGCCCAGGGAGAAATTTCCAAGCAGGAATTCGATGAGAAAAAGAGTAGTCTGGAAAAATAGAGAAAACGGGGAAGGCTGATTTTTTTGATAACCTGGGATTCCGATCTGCTGATAAGCAGGCTTTTGAGGCGCTGAGGGCGGTTCTTCCTGCCGGCTGCCTTATAACCGGCTGATCAACGACTATTCGAGTCATGGAAGGGATTTATGGAGCACGAACATCATCAACAACATGAAGACCATGAGCAGCATCAAGACAGTGTCGACCATTCAGGGCATGAACTGATCTTCCGCCGCAAGTTTTGGATTTCT
>CAZOGT010000154.1:0-7167 GCA_964579015.1 uncultured Acidobacteriota bacterium
CAGGAGTACTGTTGTTTCCATGTCGGCGACGCTGACCAGGTGTTTTAAGATTTCCTGCATTCTTACATCCGACCCGATAATCTCCCTTCCATCAAGGAGCCTCAGTGTATCGGCCGAAAATGTTTCAACTCCCGGAGATGATTCCTCTCCCCTGCAGAGAGAGATGGCGGCCAGGTCTGCGAGATGCTTAATAAAATCAAATTCAGGTTCAGACACGAAGTATCCGTCGGGAAAGTCCACTTTCAGGATTCTGCAGGGCCTGGATGAAGTGCCGATGGAAAAGGCCAAAGACGCTCCGGCACTATTTACCGCCTGATTTCCTGTCGGGCTTTTCCCGCGCCTTTTTTCAGGATTCAGGGCTTCCCCGTCCTTTAACTTGAAAATCTGACTTCCGAGGGAAGTCACAATGCCTTTTTCTGCCGGGTAAAGACGGGCTGTGGATTCAGGAAAGTTAACCCTGACCTGTTTGAGCAGTTCGTTGCCAATCGATAGGGAGTCCTGTTTCTGCATAAGAAAGGAGATGTAACTGTTTGTTACCCCCCGTGTCGAGGACATGAAATTCCGTTTGATTCTGCTGTTTTCTTCCCTGATGATGAGCCTGGCTTTCAATTCCAGTTCCGGCCTGTCCATCTTTTCGGCAATACAGATTGCCCGGCTGTAGTATTGCAGGGCCCTTCGGTTTTCTCCCGTTCTCATCAGGCACCGGGCCTTGACCAGGCAGGCCTGGGCTTTAAGGGGTGAACTGAAAACTCCACGGGAAATCCTCAGGGCATGGTTGACGAAGGTTTCAGCCTGTTGAGGACTGTCAGCTGCCAGGGATAATTCGGCCTGGAGAATCCTGGTTTTGGCAAGGATGCGAGGTGAAAGAAATGCCCTCAGGGAGAGGATTTCCCGGAGGGTGACACCAGCACGGGTTAAATCCTCCTTTTCCAGATATGTCCTGGTTTTCAGGAGAGCGGCCCTTAAGGCCAGGTGTGAATATCTGAGGTCCTGGGAACCGGAAATCATGTCAAGTATGGCGAGGGCCTTGCCATACATTTTTCTTTTGATGCATATCCCGGCCTCCAGCAGTTGTGCTTCCTCTCTGATCATGGTGTGTTCGGGGTTAGCCAGAAAAGGAGTGAGCCTGGAGATTTTGCTGATCGCCTGTTCATATTTTGCCCGGCAAGCCAGGTTGCCGGCTTCCTCTATCAGAACATTTGCAGCAATCCGGCTGCTGCCGCAGCAACGGTTGTTTTGAGCCGAGATAGCGGCAAGTTCATATTCCGCCTTCAGATGTCGGCCCTCCTCCCGGTCAATTCGAGTCAGGTAGACCTGGGCCATGAGTCGCGTTTTCATGTCTCCGGTTTCATCAGCCATCTGCAGGCAGTACTTCAGCCATGATTCGGCCTGACTTGCCTTTTCTTCCAGAATGAGAATTTCAGCCAGGTTCAGCAGCCTTCGCGCGGCCGCTGCCTTTTTCCCCAGAGAAAGGCTGAGCCTGAAGGCACGTACTTCATAGCTGAGGGCCCTTTCAAGGCGTCCCTGCCTGCGGTACATCCGGTACAGATGGTGGAAGCACCTGGTTTTTTCATGGATCGAGGTGCGAGAGAAAGACTTGGAATTGAAATTCAAGATGTGGGAAGTCCTGGCGCCGGGATGGTTCTTGAAAGCGGAAATCCGAAGCCCGTCAAGGAAACCTGACTGGGAGTATACGCCTTCTATAGCAGTAGAGAGATGGGGACAGATGTCTTCGTTGCTCAGGTCGAGTGAATCAAGAATGTATCCCAGGCGAAAGAGAAGGGTGTTGCCGAGGCTGAATCCCGGAGTCGTTTCCAAAAAATACCTGCATTGGCGTTCCCTGCCGGTTTTGAGCAGAAGCTTGATGTAGGTCAGCCAGTTTTCCGGAAAATCAGTACTGGAGATGCCCCGGGAAAGGGAGGCTTCAAATAGCCTGAGGGCCTTGTGGAATAAAGAGTTCCTGGTCAGGTAGTCGATGGCTTCCGTAAGGTGTTTGGCGGCATTGCCCGGGTTTCTTCTTTCCAGGTAGTGCCCGCATAAATCAGAACACAGAGGCAGCTTCTGTTCGCGCAGGTACAAGTCCTCCAGCATCAAGGATGCTTTTCGGTGGATTCGTTCACTCTCCTTGTGTGAAATATCCTTCCTGACCAGGGCCGAAATCCAGGGGAAGGAGACTTTTATCCGGGGCATGCTCAAGCCCCCATCTATTTTCACAAGGTTAAATTCCTCAAGCTGAGAGGTATTTATTGTCACGGTGCTCATCGGGTGGTTCAGAATTCCGTTCAGCTGGGAAAAAGGTATTTCCCGGTCGATAACAGCCAGCACTTTGAGGATTTTCAGTTGCTCCCGGTTAAGTTTCCTGATCTGTGCGCCAATGGTTTCCCTGATCGTCTCTGGTATCTCTGCCGCATGATCATCCGTCCTGCCTGAAACCCAGCTTCCGTCCTGCCATAGTATTTGCCCGAAGGAACGCTGGTTTTCGAGATGTTTGAATAAACAGGAGGGGTTTCCCCGAATAATCTCGCTGAATTCTCCGGAATAGCTGCAGCCACCAACGTTTCCGAGGCAGTAACCGAGGAGTTCCTTTGTTTTGCGGTTATCCAGGTTTTCAAGGTGAAACAGGTGGATCCTGTCATTTTTGCTGCCGCAGCCCAGCAGATCCTGTAATTCATTAAGTATAGATTCTCTCTTTGATTCAATAAGGAGAATTGTCCTGCCTCTTGCTCTCTCCAATTCTGTCCGAACGCCGGCAAGCTCACTGGAATCCGGATTTTCAAGGCAGAGCAGGAGTTTTACTGATTCCGGAGAACCCGGAAGATTTGTCTCAGGATCAAAAGGCTTGCTCCCTGTCTTTCGTACTTCGTAGCCCCGGAGAAGGGCCGTTAACTGAAAATAGCTGCAAAGCCGGCTTTTTCCTGTACCCTCTTCCCCTTCTACCAGGACAATATCCGTTGACGCCTCTGTTCTCCGTGCTATTTGGTTGAATCTGCTGATCTCATATTCTCTGCCGATTATCCTGCTACTTATGGCGGCGGGTGTACATTTACACCCGGGGACGAGATCCGAAAAAACAGGCAATAATTGACGGGCGCTGGGACGAAGCCTCGGATCCGGATAAAGCAGAGATTCAATCAGTGATGAAGCCGTGTGGCTGAGCCGGCGCCGAAGGGAATCAGGCAATGCGGGAAGGGTTGTTTTCTTTTTAAGCGCGAGCTCCTCAGGAGAGGAGGTCTGAAACGGAACACGGCCGGTAAAAAGGCAATAGAAGACCATTCCCATTGAATAGCAGTCTCCGGCAATCGTGGGTTTTCCGGATTCAACGTATTCAGGACTGGCGTACTGAAGGGAGCAGCCTGACAATTCCTCCCCAGGTTCCCTTTTTCTGGTAACCAGAAAATTCAGGATTGGATATCCTTCCCGCGTTATAAATATTTTCCGGGGAGTAAGACATCCTACAGCCACATTGCGGTGATGCAGCTGACACAAAAGGTCTGCCAGCAGCACCGAGATTCGCAGTGCCTTTTCCAGGGGAATATTTCCGGCCAGTTTTTCCAGTGTAGGCATTTCGCGGTGCCTGGTGACAAGTCCGGGATTCCTGCCCCTGAAGGTAATATCCAGAATCCGGGGCAGGGCTGGATGTTCAAAGTTCATCCTGGTGTCGATTGCTCTTGCCAGCTCACAAAATTCGATCTCCGTTCCAGGAATCGGAAGCTGTGTGAAGACTCTTTTTTCCTCCGGATAGAGGGTATCCCGGAGGTCAAATACAGAAACGCGTTTTCCGTTCTCAAGCGGACGCCCTACCTTGTAGCGCATTGATCCCAACTCCTCCCCCATTGAACTTGAGATTTATCTTACACATTTATCTCATATTGTCAATAGTTTAATTTAGAGTAGTGAAGGCAGGGGATCGAGTCACGGTGAAAAAGTACTTTTAAACACGCAGGATTTGCTGCATGATTCCAGTTGATGTCTGATTAAGGAACCCTCCCCCGGCTTCTCCCTGCGGTGTCAGGAAACCTCTTTTTCGGTTATTTTCAGTCCCTCCGCCACCAGTTCCACCGGGTGCAGGGGCTCCCTTCCGGTAAAGTGCTTCACCTGGCAGCGGCAGCTGAATCCGGAGACCGCCAGGGAGGTGGAGGAAGGAGCTTTCCTGATGGCGGGAAGGAGGCTCAATTCAGCGATCTGCAGGGAAAGCTCGTAGTGTTCCTTTTCATAGCCGAAGACCCCGGCCATTCCGCAGCAGCCCTGGTCCACGGTGGTGACATGGGTACCGGGCAGCATCTCGAGCATCTCCTCGGTGGGGGATGTGCCGATGAGCGCCTTCTGCTGGCAGTGCCCGTGAAAGAGGATTTCAGCAGGGCCGGTACCGAGCAGGGGCCGGAGGAGATCCCTGTTTTCGGGCCGGAGAAGGAACTCCTCCATGGTGATCACCCTTTCAGCCAGTTTCAGGGCGGCTTGGCGGTCTTCCATCAGGTCGGGGTAGTCATCCTTCAGCGTGGCGTAGCAGCTTGGCTCCAGGATGATTACAGGTTCGGTCCCGTCCCCCAGGGCTTCCAGCCTCCGCACCAGCCCGGCCCCGTCCTTCTTCACCTTTGCCAGGAACCCGGCTGAGATCAGGGGCCTCCCGCAGCATCCCACGTCGGCCATGATCACCTCGTATCCCAGCCGGTCCAGTATCCGGCATGCTGAAACGCCCACCCGGGGTTCGTAGTACCTGGTCCAGGTGTCGGCGAAGAGGACCACCCTCTTCCGGGAGCCCTTGATTCCCGGAGCCTCCATTTTCCGGGTTCCGGGGGCGCCGATGACTTTGCCTGTCTCCTTTTTCAGGGATTCGCGGGCATAAGCCGGCAGGTTGCGGCGCGTATCAAATCCGGCCATTTTAAAAAAGGCTGCCTTGATCAGCGGGAACCGGAGCAGACGGTTGAAGAATCCCGGCGCGATCGAGGCCAGCCTGGCGCTGCTTTCCGAGGCCTTCACCAGGCGATTGCGCAGGGGCACGCGGTTCCTGCGGTAGTAGTGGGCCAGGAATTCGGCCTTGAGCCGGGCCAGGTCGACATGCGAGGGGCACTCGGACTTGCAGCTCTTGCAGGCCAGGCACTTGTCGAGGATGTCGTAGAGTTCCCGGTCATTGATCCCTTCCGGGCCCCGGGCCAGGGCGGCGCGCAGGGCATTGGCCCTGCCCCTGGTGGAGTCCTCCTCCTTCCGGGTGGCCTGGAAGGTGGGGCACATCGAGCCGCTGAGGGCGTTGAGGCAGAGTCCCACCCCGGTGCATTTATCAACGGCCCTGGAATAGTATCCATTCTCCTCAAAGAAGCGGTAGAGCGTAGCCTGGTCAAGTGCCTTTCCGGAAGGGACCCTGAAGTTTTCGTCGGGAGGCAGGGGGTTGACGATTTTTCCGGGATTCATCAGGCCTTCCGGGTCAAAGATCTTTTTGATTTCCTCAAAACCCCTGTACACCGTGTCCCCGTAGAATTCCCGGAGCTTGTAGCTGCGGACCAGCCCGTCGCCGTGCTCCCCGCTCCATGCTCCGCCGTATGCCCTGACGAGGTCGAACACCTCTCCCGAGATATCGAGGAGGATCTGCCTCTCTTCCGGCTGGTTAAGGTTGAGGAATGGGCGGATATGCAGGACCCCGGCTCCGGCATGGCCGTAGGAGACCATCCTTCTTCCGTACCTGGTGCAGATTGCCTCAACCTTTTCTACGTATTCAGCCAGGTGGCGGGGCGGAATGCAGGTATCCTCGATAAAGGGCAGGGGCTTGAAGTCGCCTTCGACATTCATCAGGAGCCCGAGCGTATCCTTGCGCACCTGCCAGAGGGCGGCCCTTTCTTTTTCATCCCACACCTCCCTGAGGGCGAAGCAGAGGGCAGTGATCTCCCTGTCATTCCGGATCTCCGCCAGGGCGGCAGCGATTTCTTCCCGGGTGTTTCCGCTGAATTCCGCTACCAGGACCGCTCCGGCCCCGGGACTGAAGAATTTGCGGGAGCTGGCTGCGGTGAGGCTGTTGCTCCTGGCCATGTCAAGCGATTCCCGGTCCAGGGTTTCAACGGCTGAGGGGAGGTAGGACAGGAGCCGGGAGACAGCGCTCATGGCCTCGGCGAAGGTCCGGGACTCCAGCACCAGCAGGGCGGTTTCCGGGGGAATCGGCACAAGGCGCAGCTTGGCCTCGGTGATGATTCCCAGGGTGCCCTCGGCCCCGCAGAGGAGCAGTCCCGGGTTGAATTTACCGTCATCAAGCATCTTGTTGAGGGCATAGCCGTTGACCAGGCGGTTGATATCGGGAAAACGCAGGATGATCTCTTCCCGCAGGGCGTCAATGACCCGGCCGGTTTCAGCGTAGATTTCCCCGGACTCCGTCCCTTTGGTCCCTTTCCCCTGGCCGGTCCTGTCCACTTCCTTAAACACCATCTCCCTCCCGTCCCCCAGCACGGCCTTGAGCTCCAGGACATGGTCAATGGTTTTTCCGTATCGGACTGATCTCAGCCCGGCGGAGTTGTTTCCGATCATGCCCCCGATGGTGGCCCGGTTGGCCGTGGCCACGTCGGGGGCGAAGAAGAGGCCGTTCTCCCGTAGGTGCAGGTTCAGTTGATCAAGGACTATTCCCGGCTGGACCCTGACCCATTGCTCTACGGCATTTATTTCGAGGATATTGCGCATGTGGCGGGAGAAGTCGAGGACCAGGCCGTCGGACACGCACTGTCCGGCCAGGCTGGTACCGGCGCCCCTGGCCAGGATTGGGATCTTGAACCTGCGGGCCGCGCTCACGCATTTAAGCACATCTTCGCTGTCCGCCGGCACGGCAATGCAGGCGGGGGTGATCTGGTAGAGGCTGGCGTCAGTGCTGTAGAGGCTCCGGGACATGGGGCTGCCCAGGACCTCCCCTTTCAGGGTTGATTTCAGTTCTGATGCCAGGCGGCCGGGATCCTGCTTGCTCACGGATTCATTTCCTTTTTCTGGTATTGTAAACAGGCGGGCTTCCCAGGTCTATCAATGCCGGAAATTCGAAGGCATCAACTGCGGGAATTCAGATATCATGTATTGCGGCAATTCAGCAGCTGGACCTGAATCAACCGGCATGCCGGACACCTGAACCGCACAGGCAGCTGAACTGCACAGAAAGGACAACAGGATTTGCGATATGGATTAACCGTGGCTTTGACGGTTTTG
>CAZOGT010000155.1:0-7158 GCA_964579015.1 uncultured Acidobacteriota bacterium
GGCCCTGAATACCAAAAAGATCAGGGCAGCCATTGAATCAGGCGCGTATACGTATGGTGAAACGGAATCCGGGGAAGTATTCGACCCCCTGGCTCCCGAAGTTTCGATTGAGGATTTTGCCAGGATCGATATGAGGGTGGCTAGAATTGTTGAGGCTGAGAGGGTGGCGAAATCAAATAAGCTGATTAAGCTGCAGGTGGACCTCGGCTTCGAAAAGAGGCAGGTCGTGGCAGGAATCGGGGAAGTCTATGATCCTTCCGAGTTGACGGGGAAGGTCGTTGCCGTAGTGGCGAACCTCAAGCCGGCAAAACTGATGGGAGAGGTGTCACGCGGAATGATTGTTGCCGCCTCTGATAAGGGAAAGCCATCCCTGGTGGTTTTTGACCGGGATACTAAACTGGGATCCAGGCTGGCCTGACATGTTTCTCGTTGACTCTCACGCTCACCTGGAATTTGAGGATTACGCGGATGATTTGGAACAGGTGCTGGAAAGGGCCCGTGAAGCGAATGTGAGGGCCGTTCTTTCAGTCAGTTGCGTCAACAGCGACAACCCTGGAACAGGGTTAGCCTCCCTGGTCCGGGAGTATTCCGGTGAGGATGTTGAGATATATTCGGCCTTTGGGGTTCATCCCCACGATGCCGGTGTTTGGGATGAAGAGTACAGTTCAAGAATAACCGATCTATGCAGGCTTCCTTCCTGCGTAGCCCTGGGAGAGATCGGACTGGATTACTATTATCTCCATTCTCCAGCCGAGGCCCAGAGAGAAGTGTTTATCCGGCAGCTTGAAATAGCTTGTGCACTGGGGCTTCCAGTCATTATTCACTCCAGGGATGCCGAAGAAGATACCCTCGAAATCCTTGAGAGCAGCCGGTTCGCCGGCAAAAGCAGGCTGACCGGGGTCCTGCACTGCTATACCGGCTCAGTTGAAAGCGCCGCCAGAATCCTGGATCTTGGCTTCTGCCTGTCTTTTGGAGGCATTGTAACCTTTAAGAAGTCCGATGCTATGCGGGAGGTTGTCAGGAATATTCCACTGGAACGAATCCTGCTGGAAACGGATTCGCCTTTTCTCGCCCCGGCTCCTCACCGGGGAAAAAGGAATGAGCCTTCATACCTGAAACTTGTGGCTGAGAAGATTGCTGAAATCAAGAATGTCACCCCTGAAGAGGTCGCAGCCGTTACAACCAATAATTTTACTGATCTTTTTCTTGATCAGAAGCGTACGGGCTGGTAATGAACATTCATGGCAGTTTTAGAATTGACGACTTGATCGCACCGATTTCCGGTGAACTGGCGCGGGTGGAAAAGATGCTTCTGTCTGAAGCTGACCCTGGTTTAAGCTCGATCCGGAAGATGAACCAGTATGTGCATGACAGCGGGGGCAAAAGGATTCGTCCCGCCCTGCTGCTTTTTATTTCCCGGATCCTGGGCGGGGAACGGGAACCCGCCCTTAAACTGGCGATCATAGTTGAATACATTCACGCCGCCACCCTGGTCCATGACGACGTCATCGACAAATCTGAAATGCGGAGAGGCCGGGAATCACTGAATGCCCTGCATGAAAACAAGGAAGCTGTCCTTTTCGGAGACTGGCTCTATATGACTTCATTCTGGAAGGCCCTGGAACTGAAGGACTTCAGGTTTCTCCAGACCCTGATCAGGGTTACGAGGCAGATGGTTGAAGGTGAGCTTTTACAGATGGAAATGACCTCCAACCCTGACATTTCGGCCGGGACCAGGGAAAGGATCACCTTGTGCAAGACCGCAGGCCTGTTCAGCTGCAGCTGCCGCCTGGGGGCCCAGGCGGCCGGAGTTGAAGCGGCCGTTGAGGAGGGTTTTGCCGGATTCGGGGAGTCCCTCGGCATGGCTTTTCAGCTGGTGGATGACATGCTCGATTATACCTCCAGGGAGGAAGACCTCGGCAAACCGGTCCTGCAGGATCTTGAAGATGGCAACATAACCCTTCCCATGATCTATCTCCTTGAAGAGGCCGGCGGCAGGGAGCGGGCTTTTCTTCGTGAATTGATTCTGGGCCGGAATCCCGGCCGGGAGGGCAAAGAAAGGATCCTTGAACTTATCAACAGGTATGGGTGCCTGGAACGCACGGCCGGCAAGGCGGAACAGTATGCCTTAGAGGCCCGCAAGTCTCTTGAGGGCCTGCCTGTTTCAGAAGAAAACCTCGCTCTGCTGGGGGGGATTCCCGGTTGGATACTGTCCCGATCCTACTGATTGACTTTACACCAGTGCCGTATCAGGGAAGGCAGGGTGGAAAAGTTTGCCTGTTTCAGTATTCGCCCTCCTGCCCGGGGCGCGAGTTAGGGTAGAATGTACTCACTGAAGTGAAGCTTTACCGGGAACCTTCCCGGAAACCAGTCGGCAGGAGTGGATTTATGAAGAGACCAGTTGCCAGAGTTATTATTGGTGGAGGGCTTATCCTGGCCGGAGCAGGGTACCTGTTCTTCAGCAGCATGGGGTCCTCAATGGTCTATTACTACACTGTTGATGAAGTGCTTTCCGGCGAACTGGATTTTTCCGAAAGAGGGATTCGCATCAGCGGATGGGTGCAGCCTGACACGGTGAGGCTTACAGGGGATGGGAAAGGAGTTGTTTTTCAAGCAGTCAATAAGGAGTCAGGGGTATCGATGAAGGTGAATTACAGCGGGATTGTACCTGACACCTTCAAGGAAGACAGCGAAGTGGTCGTGGAAGGGCGTTGGGATGCAGGCAGGGATGAATTCTCAGCATCGGTCCTGCTGGCCAAATGCCCTTCCAAGTATGAGAGCAGGGGTGATTCCCATCCTGAAGACCTGTCAACAGGAAAGGCAGGCCCCGGGATATGATTGATCTGGGATTTTATGCCCTCCTGGCTTCCCTGGTTACTTGTTTGTGGGGGTTGTTCGCCGGTGTACTGGGCGGACGCCTGGAAAATCCGGCCCTGATCCGGAGTGCCGGGAGAAGTGTTCACGCCAATTTCCTGCTTCTCTGCATTGCTTCGATATCCCTTTCCGGCCTGATTTTGACCGACCGGTTTTCAGTCAGCTATGTTGCCTCATACAGTTCCAAAGAAATGCCTTTGCTCTATAAGTTTTCCGCCTTCTGGGGCGGCCAGGAGGGAAGCCTTCTTTTCTGGGCGCTCTGCATTTCCCTGTTTGCCTTGATGGCAGTTATTTCCAGCCGCCGCCGGAGCCCCCGGCTGCGATCCTATTTCTCTGCCTTTCTGCTCGGTATTATGGCTTTTTTCTCGCTCCTCATCATCCTCACCGGCAATCCCTTTGCCCTGCTTGAGCGCCAGGTATTGGATGGCCAGGGTCTTAACCCGCTTCTGCAGAACTGGTACATGGTAATTCATCCTCCCACCCTGTTTCTGGGATTCGCCGGCTTGGCAGTGCCTTTTGCCTTTGCCCTTGCCGCCCTGGCGGACGGGTTCAGGGACAGGTCATGGCTGCGGGGGGCTTACGCCTGGGCTATTGCCTCCTGGATTTTTTTGACCATCGGAGTAACCCTTGGCGGACGATGGGCTTACGAGGAGCTGGGCTGGGGTGGATACTGGGCCTGGGACCCGGTGGAAAATGCCTCCCTGCTTCCCTGGCTGGTGCTGACCGGGTTCATTCATTCACTTATTCTTTACCAGGGAAAAGGCTCCCTTAAGATCTGGAGTTTTATCCTGCTGATAACAGCTTTTGAATTTACGATTTTCGGGACTTTCATTACCCGTTCCGGTGTGCTTTCTTCGGTACACGCCTTCGGGAATTCGAGCATCGGGCCTTTTCTGGTCTGGTTCATGGTCGGCACTACCCTTCTTGCTCTGGGGATGATGGTATACCGGCGCAGGGATTTCAGGCGGGAAGGGGCCATTGAGGTCTTTTTCTCCAGAGATACTTCCCTTGTTGCAAATAACTGGGTTCTTTCCGTGATGACGCTGGCCATATTAGCCGGGACTGTCATGCCCGCGGTATCCGAGCTGTTTGCAGGAAGAAAGGTTTCGGTGGAAGCCTCCTTTTTTAACCAGGTCACCTGGCCTCTTGGGCTGGCCCTGCTGCTTCTTACCGGGCTCTGCACCATGCTGGCCCGGAAGAAGACCCCGGTGAAAAGTATCAGGACCTGGCTGTTGGTCTCCCTGGCAGGAGGCCTCCTTACGGGAGCTGTTCTCCTGTTTGCCGGGATCAGGCACGGCATAGCCCTGGCTTATTTTTCTGCGGCTGCCTTCGTAATCCTGGTGATTGGCGGCAAGCTTTTCAGGTCATTGCGATCCTCCGGAAAAGGACAGGGAACCGGACTGTTCGGGTCTTCCCGGGCCTTTCTCGCCCGCTCCAACCGCCTGGTTTTGGCCGGCCTGGTACATGCAGGGGTGGTGATGGTCATGGTTGGGATTGTAGCCAGCTCCATTTTTGCCCGTGAAGAGACCTTTATGGTCAGGGAAGGCGAGGTTTTCCAGATGGAGGACTATACCCTTACTTTCACCGGGGTCGAGGAGCAGAGCGATGCGGTCAAGGATATGCTGATAGCCAGAATTGAGGTGCTGAAGGGTGGGAGGAACAGGGGTGTCCTGGCTCCCCAGAAGCATTTTCACCGTAACCACGAGCAGCCGATGACGGAAATAGCCCTTGACCAGTCCCTTTTTCAGGACCTCTACCTTATACTGTATGGATGGGATGGTAAGGGCAGTTTCAGCTTCAGGGTGATTATCAACCCCCTGACAGGGTTTATCTGGTGGGGAGTTGCACTGATGTGCCTGGCAGGTGCCGGGAGACTTGCCCACGTTATCGTGAACAGAAACAACAACGCCGTTTCAGGTTGAAAGAGGGGCAGGAGCTGTACGCAATGGGCGTGTTAATAACACCGTTAGTATTAATAGTGGTCGTACTCTATGTCGCCTGGCCGCTTTTTTTTGATTCCGGCGGCAGCGAGTAGCAGCCATGAAGCCAACGGGCGGCAGTCCTTTAATCTCCCTGCGGGGAATCAAAAAAAAATACGGGCTGAAGAAATGCATTGACAGCCTGGATCTCGACATAAGGGCCGGTGAGTTCATCTCCCTGTTTGGTCCGAATGGAGCGGGGAAGACCACTCTTCTCAAGATTCTTTCCGGCCTCCAGGGCATAAGCAGCGGAGCAGTTGAAACTCTTCCCGGGGCCCTTGAGCGCTCGGGTATTGGGTATATTTCTCACAAGGTGATGCTCTATCCGGAGCTTACGGGAAGAGAAAACCTGGAGTTTTTTGCTGAACTTTACAACCTCCCCGATCCGGGTGGAAGGGCGGGAACCATGATCAGCCGGGTAGGGCTGGAAGCAGATGCCGACAGGTTTGTAAGGGATTACTCCCGGGGAATGATGCAGAGGCTTTCCCTGGGAAGATTCCTGATCAACGATCCCTTGCTGATGCTTCTGGACGAGCCTTTTACAGGCCTGGACAGCCGGGGGTCGGAATTTCTTTCCACCCTGCTGAGCAGCTCCCGCCGGGAGGGGCGGACCGTTGTCCTGGTTACTCATGACCTGGAAAAGGGATATGGGCTGGCAGACCGGCTGGTAGCAATGGCCGGCGGAAGGATTTTCATGGATGTTCCAGCTGCGGAAATCAGTTTCACTGAATTCGCGGCCCGATATGAAAGGGGCGGGCGATAATGCTGAGGGCAGCCAGGATTGTCTCGCTTCTGATAATCAAGGACCTCAAGCTGGAGTTCCGGTCCCCCCGGGCCTTCCTGACCACCGGTTTTTTTGCCGTGACCACCCTGGTGATGTTCAGTTTTGCCTTTGACCCGGGAGACCCGGGGATTGTTTCCGCTTTTCCCGGCATACTCTGGGCAGCGCTTCTTTTCCCCGGTGTTATCCAGGTGAATAACTCATTCCGGACCGAACGGGAGAATGAGGTATTCGTTGGGCTCCTTCTCGCACCAGTGGACAGGGGCACCCTCTTTCTGGGCAAGTGTGCCTCCAATTTTTTGCTTCTTCTTCTGACTGACTTCCTGGTGCTGGGAGCGTTTCTTCTGATATTCAACATCTCTGCCGGAGGAGGGCTGCTCTGGCTGCTGGTCCTTCTCCTGCCGGTGAACCTGGCCTTTGCGTCAGCCGGTACCGTCCTGGCCGGAATGGTCAGCGGCCTTTCTTCCCGGGAAGTGCTTCTCCCGGTGATACTGTTCCCGGTGATGGTCCCGGTACTGGTTATCGCGGTAAATGCCACTGGTGAGATCCTGGCCGGCATGGGAGGGGGTATTATGCTCGGCTGGCTGAAGATGGCTGCAGCCTCAGGTCTGGTATTTTGCGGTGCGGGATACCTCCTGTTTGAATATGTTGTAGAGGATTGAACCAATGCATTTTAAGCGGCGGCACCGGCCGTTCAGCACTGTTCATGTGAAAATGGTGTGGATGTCCGGTTTATTTCGCTGATTACAGGAGCGCTATGTCAGACAGAAACAGTTTTGAATCAGTCATGCAAACCGCTTCCCGGATGCTTTTCGCGGGCAGGGCTCTTTTGTGGCTGTTGCTTCCCCTGATGCTTCTCGCAATCTACGGGACCTTTGTCTATGCCCCGACTGAGCGGGTTATGGGGGAGGTGCAGCGTCTTTTTTATTTCCACATGGGGGCGGCAATTGCTGCGTTCGTTTCTTTTTTTCTGGTCTTTCTTGCCGGATGCCTCTTTTTATGGAAGGGCAATCCGGCCTGGGACAGGCTGGGCCTGTCCGGTGTTGAATGCGGGGTGCTGTTTACCAGCGTTGTACTGGTTACCGGACCAATATGGGCCCGGCCCGTCTGGAATACCTGGCTCCCCCTGGGGGATCCAAGGGTTATGACCACCCTGGTCCTGTGGCTGATATTCCTGGCCTATCTTCTGCTTCGCTCCAGCCTTCCCGAAGGTGACAAAAAGTACCGTATCTGTGCGGTGTATGGGATTATCGGGTTTCTTGACGTTCCAATAGTCTTTATGTCCATCAGGTGGTGGAGGACCATTCATCCGGTAGTAATAGGCAGTGAAGGAATATCGCTTGATGTGAGGATGAAAATCGCCCTGGCTGCCGCATTGGCGGCCTGCCTGGTCTTGCTGGCTGTTTTCGTTCTTTTCAGGTCATCTATTCTTCTTCACATGGATTCATCCTTGAGCATGTTGGGGGTCTCCTGCAGTGATCAATTTTTATGAACTTGTACTTGTTTTTCGTTTTTTCCGTTATC